>CAMAPQ010000023.1 GCA_945860125.1 Klebsiella pneumoniae | reverse complement strand
TGCTTTTGCAAGATTAAAACACTTCAGAGCGGTAGCTACTCGTTACGATAAGCTGAAAAGAAATTTTATCGGAACCATGGCTCTAGCTTGCGCTTTTATATGGTTACCGATGTGATGAGAATAATTTTGAAAGTTCAACAGGCCCTAATGTATTAAAATAATTATACTTTGAATCCTTTCTTTCATCAGGCCATGCCTAGGGGGGGGGAGGATACAAGATCTACAACAGAAATAAAAACTTACAAAACAAAATAATTATCAATAAATCATTTGCGCTCATTCGCCGCTTTTGCAGAAGCAAGTTTCTTTCGGCATAATCGCACTTCCGTTGAGCAAAGCTTCGCTTTATTAAAAGTGTGTTTAAGCCTTGGCAAAACGACTCATAATCAATAACTATTGATTAACCTTGATGATGATCTAGCAGGAAACTGGTAAAAATATGATATCTAACCCCTCTTCGCCCACAGAACAAACGACAAACAATACGATTAGTTCTACCAATAAAATTGGCTTTGTTAGCCTAGGATGCCCTAAAGCGCTTGTTGATTCAGAGCGTATTCTTACTCAGCTTAAAACAGAAGGTTATGATGTTGTTGGTAGCTATGAGCAAGCTAACCTTGTTATTGTTAATACTTGTGGCTTTATTGATTCAGCCAAACAGGAATCGTTAGATAGCATTGCAGAAGCGCTTGAAAAAAACGGTAAAGTTATTGTAACGGGTTGCTTAGGCGCTAAGCCTGCAGAAATTGCGCAAGTACACCCTAGCGTACTAGGCATTACGGGCCCACAAGCCTATGAGGAAGTCATGGGTTTAGTTCACCAACATCTTCCCAAACCTGTACACAATCCCTATCTTGATCTTGTACCGCCACAGGGCATTAAACTTACACCTAAGCATTATGCTTACCTGAAAATTTCTGAGGGCTGTAATCATCGCTGTACATTTTGCATTATTCCTTCAATGAGAGGAGATCTTGTAAGTCGCCCTATCTCTTCAGTATTGGATGAAGCAGAAAGACTGGTGAATGCTGGCGTAAAAGAAATTTTGGTCATCTCGCAAGATACCAGCGCCTACGGGGTTGATACGAAATATGCTTTGTCTTTCTGGAAAGGCCAGCCGATTAAAACAAGGCTAAATGAATTGTGCCAAGCGCTAGGTGAAATGGGCGTGTGGGTCAGACTACACTATGTTTATCCTTACCCTAACGTTGATGCTTTAATTCCCTTAATGGCAAATAACAAAATTTTGCCTTATCTGGACATTCCCTTTCAGCACGCCTCAACCCGCATCCTCAAAGCAATGAAGCGCCCAGCTCATGCTGAAAATACGCTAGAGCGCATTCGAGCTTGGCGTGAAATATGCCCTGATATTACCTTACGCAGTACTTTCATTGTGGGCTTTCCAGGTGAAACAGAAGAAGAATTTGAAATGCTTCTAGACTTTCTTGATGAAGCAAAACTTGATCGTGTCGGTTGTTTTAAATATTCGCCTGTAGAGGGTGCTGCAGCCAACCAACTGGCTAACCCAGTTGACCCTGAAGTTCAAGAAGAACGTTTTCATCGTTTTATGCAAAAACAGGCCAAAATCTCGCAAAAAAAGCTAAAAGAAAAAATAGGGAAGACTATTCAGGTACTCGTTGATGAAGTGACAAGCAATACCATTGTTGCTAGATCTTCTGCAGACGCCCCTGAAATTGACGGCTTGGTTTATGTGACACATAAACGAAATAAGCAACCTCAAAAAGGCGACTTTTTAAACGTAAAAGTAAAACGAAGCGATAAATATGACCTATGGGCAGATCAATGCGAATAACCAACCAAAACGAGACCGCTTAATTTTTAACCGTCCTCGTTTAGCCCAGTTAACTCAATCGATCAGCCTACTTATCCACAGCCTTTTCCACAAAAAGCGGGGATAAATAAAAGAAGAATTGATAACCAATCTCCTCATAAACTTAACGCAAACTTGCCATCAAGCAAGCTGCGTTAAGTAACGCTTAATGAAACACTCAATAACAAAATAAAAAATCTACTCTTTCATTAATAAAATACTGCCAGCAGAATAGCCTGCACCAAATGAACAAATAACGCCTATATCGCCTGATTGCAGATCATTATGAAAACGATGAAAAGCAACAATTGAACCGGCAGAACTGGTATTTGCAAACTCTTTTAAAATATTGGGTGCCTCTAACTCATCATAATCACGACCAAACACTTTTCGAGCAATAAGATCATTCATATTAATATTTGCTTGATGTAACCATAAACGTTTCACTTTACTCGATGAAATAGATTCATCTCCCAAATGATCAAGAATCAACTCAGAAACCCAAGAAACTACTTCTTTAAATACCTTGCGACCATTTTGTCGAAAAGTCTTATCACGAGAAAATTGTGTTTCCGGGCTGCAGCGATTTAAAAAAC
Organism: Klebsiella pneumoniae; assembly: GCA_945860125.1. Classification (GTDB taxonomy): domain Bacteria; phylum Pseudomonadota; class Gammaproteobacteria; order Pseudomonadales; family CAMAPQ01; genus CAMAPQ01. The sequence continues at coordinate 32,905 of CAMAPQ010000023.1, read as the reverse complement.
CGAAGTTATTACGAATATTGTTAGAAAATTGTGTCTTAAGTTTTGTTGAGACAATCTCAAAATGATCAGATTTTTTGGAAAGAACAGAATCAATACACTCTTTTCTTTGCAACACGACAGCGGTACAGACATCACCAAAAATAAAATGACAATCACGATCATGAAACTCAAGGTGCGCAGAACAAATCTCAGGATTAATAACTAAGGCTGTATTTGCCGTTTTATTAATCAACGCATCCACCGCCGTTTTAATGCCAAAGGTTGCCGATGAGCAAGCAACATTCATATCAAAAGCATAACCAACACAACCTAAGGCTTGCTGAACTTCAATTGAAACCGCAGGATAAGCCCGCTGCAGATTAGAGCAAGCGACAATTAAAAGATCGACATCTTCCGCTTTTTTATTTGCTTTCGTTAAAGCTTCCCTTGCTGCGTTCACTGCCATTTCAGCCTGAACGGATAAAACATCATCAGCACGTTCAGCAATTAAAGGATGTAAAATAGTAGGATCTAATACCCCTATTTTATCAATTACATATCGGCTTTTAATGCCAGATGCTTTTTCAATAAATGCGGTACTCGATTCCTGTAATGGTTCGTGCTCTCCTTTTTCAATTTGTGCTTTATAAGCATCATTGTGATGCACAACATACCGATTATAAGAAGCAACCAACTCTTCATTTGAAATAGAAAAAGGAGGAATAAATAAGCCTGTTCCACTAATTACAATACCTGTTTTATTCACGACTAACCTCTTTGATATACTTTACCCAAAGTAATTGGAATCACGGTGAGGCGGCAAGAGCGTGAACCCCATGAGCATAGATACACTATGTGATTGGGGTGAGTGAGCGCTGCCAACAATGCCGTGTTTGCAAGTACGAATGGTATTTAATGACTTTAAATAAACAATACTAATACTAATTTATAATGGAAAATTATGCTGTTTTTTAAATAGCCTGCCCTAAAAAATCGCGTTATCACTTTTAATTTTGAATTGGATAGGACTTACGCAAAATTGTTCCAGCAAGGCGCCCTGATGAAGACAGTACAAATCGTACGACGAAGCAGGGCAACAAAGCTGGGCGGTTTTGCGTAAGTCCTATTGGATTAATCGAGCTTTTTACGTTAAAATCCTGCCTACGTACCATGCTCAACCCGCATATAACAAAAGGATTTGATTATGACAGGTTACCGGTATTTTCATCAAATATCCCAAGGTTGCATGCGCGCCCTAAAAGCAACGCCAAAAACTGCATTTTTGCCCATCTTTCTTTTTACATTACTGCTTGTATCGTGTAACGAATCACGCGTTAAATCTGATTACTTCTCATCAACATGGGAACGTATTGTTTATTTTACTTGGTATGGCGAAAAAAAAATCAACTTTCAAGATGGTAGTCGTTATAAAGGCCAAATTAATAAGATTGGTCAAAAACATGGAAAAGGGAAATTTAGATGGCCTGACGGCACAAAATATATTGGTGAATGGAAGCACGACAAAATGGAAGGGACCGGCAGTATTTTTTATACCGATAATGCTTTTTATTCAGGAGAATGGAATTCAGGAAAATTTGAAGGTAAAGGCATTTATCAGTGGAGAAGTAAAGCACGCTTTGATGGTCAGTTTTCAGCAGGCATGCCACACGGCAAAGGTATTTATACTTGGGCTGATGGCAGGCATTACTCTGGACAGTTTGCATTTGGTCTAAAACAGGGCCAAGGCATCTATACTTGGCCAGGTGATCGCCAATATATTGGTGAATTTAAAAATGATTTACCTGAAGGACAAGGCACCCTTATTTTCGTCAATAAAGAAGAATATAACGGTGAATTTCTAGCAGGTGAAATGCATGGAAAAGGATTTTATACTTGGCCGGATGGTAGAACCTACAGGGGTGATTTTAGTCATGAAAAAAAATCAGGTGAGGGTACTTTTTCTTGGGCAACAGGCGAAAAATATATTGGTCAATTCCTTAATAACGAAATGTCAGGTATCGGTACACTTATTTGGGCGGATGGCAACCGCTATTTAGGCGAATTTAGGCATGGATTAAAATCTGGTAAAGGCACGTTTGAATTTGCAGATGGCAGGCGTTACGTGGGTGAATTTAAGGATGATAGAATGAATGGTTCTGGTGAATTTATTTTTAAAGATGGCAGTAAATTCGTCGGTAACTTTATTGATGACAAAATTGCAAACAAAGGCACTTGTTATCAAAATAATCGAGTTTATGCTTGTATCTATCCAAATGACCAAGGCTAATAAATCTATAAAATAGGGCTTACGCAAAACTAGACTGGAGAAGAAGCTATCTTAGCATTGACATGACAAGCTGTTTTCCACAAAAAAAAAGCTTCCTTTATATCAGAAGAACGAAATCCTTTATTGAGTAAGTAACGAAAAAGCGCTGCTTTCTCGTTACGCGTAAAATGGCGCTTATTGCGCCATTTTTTTTCGATAAGCTCACGACAAATCATGACCCAAGTGTAACCGTCTAAACCTACCTCATCAGAATGAGTTAAAGAAGGAAAAGAATCTAAATCACAATTCACGCCTTTTTCTCTTAAAATACGGCGAATTTTAAGAGGTCCTTCTCCTTTTCTAAGCGCACAATTCAAAATCAAGTTCTCTGCAAAACGCTGATCAGAAAGATAGCCCAACGAAGCAAGCTCCAACAACAAAGTGTCAATCGCTGCTTCATTAAGCTCCCTTACCAATAACTTTTTACGCAATTCATAGCAAGCGTAATCCCGTCTTGCCAATAAAAAAAGCGCGTAACCTTTTAAGGACAAAGCCACTTTTCACTCTCTTAGATTTAGAACCTCTTTTAGGCATCAAGCTCAGCTAACTCTTCAGAGGTACTTTCCTGCGCACCAAATTCAATAGGCAGCACATCTGCATTCAGCAATTTCTCACGAATTAATTGTTCTAACTCTTTAGCAATATTTAAATGCTCTTCTAAATATTGCGCTGCATTTGCTTTACCCTGACCCACTTTTTCACCACGATAAGAGTACCAAGCACCGGCTTTATCAATCAAACCTACCTTAACACCTAAATCGATAACCTCGCCTAACCGATAAATACCTTTACCATAAAGAATTTGAAAATCAGCTTGCCTAAACGGAGGCGCAACTTTATTTTTCACGACTTTGACACGTGTTTCGTTACCAATCACTTCATCACCCTGCTTGATAGCGCCCGTACGACGAATATCAAGACGCACAGAAGCATAAAACTTCAGCGCATTACCACCTGTCGTCGTTTCAGGATTACCAAACATGACGCCAATCTTCATACGAATTTGGTTAATAAAAATAACAAGGCAATTAGAACGTTTAATGTTACCCGTAATTTTACGCAATGCCTGCGACATTAAACGAGCCTGCAAGCCAACATGGTGATCACCCATCTCGCCTTCAATTTCCGCCTTAGGGGTTAAAGCAGCCACAGAATCCACCACTAAAATATCAACTGCACCACTTCTGACTAACATGTCAGCAATTTCAAGCGCCTGCTCACCTGTATCAGGCTGCGATACAATTAAATCATCTATTTTTACGCCTAATTTTTGAGCATAAATAGGATCGAGCGCATGCTCAGCATCAATAAATGCCGCCACACCGCCTTGACGCTGACACTCTGCAATCGCCTGTAAAGTGAGCGTTGTCTTACCGCTTGATTCAGGGCCAAAAATTTCTACGATCCTACCCTTAGGCAAACCGCCGACACCTAACGCAATATCCAAACCTAAAGACCCCGTAGAAATAGTCGGCATTGCTTCTAGCTCACGCTCGCCCATTCTCATCACAGAACCTTTTCCAAACTGCCGTTCAATTTGTGATAGCGCCGCTTTTAATGCTTTGTCTTTATTAGCATCCATGATTGTGTCCTCGTTCAGTCGTTCAAAATATGTGGGAAGTGTATGCAGCCATTGCAAAAATATCCAGCATGTTAATTGGAAACATTGCAGATATTTTATATTGCACAAAATGACGGCCTTTTAATTGTACGCAAAAGACAAATTTTAAAATGTGAAAAAAGTATGATAAATAAAAAAATCATTCCGGCCTTGAGAAAGTAAATAATTAAAATTACTCTACTGTGTCTTTCCACAATGAAAAGCGCGCATTAAGTTCATTCACGGATGGTAAATACATGGTTACACTTTTGATAGAGAATGAAAATCATACGCCAATGATGCAACAATACCTGCAACTAAAAGCTGAGCATCCAGACATACTGCTTTTTTATCGTATGGGCGATTTTTATGAATTGTTCTTTTCTGACGCAGAAAAAGCAGCGCGTTTATTAGATATTACACTCACCTCTCGCGGACAATCAGCAGGCCTTGCTGTGCCCATGGCAGGCATTCCTGCGCATGCGGTGGATAATTATCTTGCCAAGCTTGTCATGGCAGGTGAATCCGTTGCGATCTGCGAACAAATGGGAGAGAACCTCGCAAAAGGCCCGATGAAACGCGAAGTGGTACGCATCGTTACGCCCGGCACACTCAGCGAAGAGTCTTTGCTACAAGCCAATAAAGATAATTGGCTGTGCGCTGTCTATGCTCATGACAATCGTTTTGGTTTAGCCGCTATCGAGGTAAGTTGTGGGCGCTTTGTCGTTATTGAAACCAATCAATTATCTCAATTACTCAATGAGTTATTTCGCTTTCATCCTGCGGAGTTATTAATTTCTGAATATTCAGAACATCAAAAAGCATTATCTGGTTTTAACTTGAAAAAAAAACCGGTGTGGGATTTTTCAGAAAAAGAAGCCAAACAAATGATTTGCGAACAGTTTGGCGTGAAAGATTTACAAGGTTTTGGCTTACAAGAAGCAGACCTTGCTATTCAAGCTGCAGGATGCCTACTGAAGTATTGCATGGAAACACAAAAGCGTGCGCTCCCTCACCTATGCCCGCCCGTATTTGAACAAGTCTCTGATCATATTATTCTGGATGCCACCACACAAAAAAATCTTGAACTACTCACCAATCTTAAAGGAACAGAAGAAAATACGCTTTTCTCAGTACTAGATACAACACGTACTGCCATGGGCAGTCGTCTACTTAAGCGCAGACTCATCAAACCTTTACGCAATAATGCCGTGATTGAAGAACGATTAAATGCTGTAGAAGAAGCCAAAACACGAGAATGCTTTGATTTATTTGGTAAGTTACTAACTAATATTGGGGATATTGAACGTATTATTGCGCGGGTTGCAATGAAGTCAGCTAAACCACGTGATCTCGTTCGTCTGCAAGCCTCACTTGCTGCACTACCTGAACTCAAAGAGCAGCTAAAACTTCTTGAAGCACCTCTTTTTAATAAACTCAATAATCATATTGAACCCCATGAAGCAATTGCTCTACTACTTAAACAAGCCATCCAAGAAAATCCCCCTCAAAATATTCGCGAAGGTGGCATTATTTTAATGGGCTATGATGAACAGCTTGATGAGCTACGCCTGCTTGATGAAAACACCCACCAGTTTCTATCTGAGCTTGAAATAAAAGAGCGTGAAAATAGCGGCATTGCTAGCCTTAAAGTGGCTTATAACAAAGTCCATGGCTTTTATATAGAAATTTCAAAATCTCAAGCTAAAACGCTTCCTCAACACTACATTAGAAGACAAACTGTTAAAAACGCTGAGCGTTACATCACCCCAGAACTAAAAACTTATGAGGAAAAGATTCTATCGGCAAAAAGTAAAGCGCTTGCACGTGAAAAAATATTATATGAAGGACTGCTTGAACATCTCATCCCTGAAGTTAAATCGCTACAAGAAACAGCCAGCAGCTTATCAGAGCTTGATGTTTTAATTTGTCTTGCACAAAGAGCTTATACGCTTGATTGGACAAGACCGCAGTTTAGTCTCATACCGCTAATTGAGATTCACAAAGGCCGACATCCCGTCGTTGAAAAAGTCATCGACACCTCGTTTATTCCAAACGATGTTGCGCTTCATAATAACCAGCAGCTGATTATTCTCACAGGCCCTAACATGGGCGGAAAATCGACTTATATGCGGCAAGCTGCACTAATTTGTATTTTGGGGCGAATGGGAAGCTTTGTGCCTGCAGCAAACGCAGTTATTGGCGATATTGATCGTATTTTTACGCGCATCGGCTCTTCTGATGACTTGGCGGGCGGCAGATCTACTTTTATGGTGGAAATGTCTGAAACCGCTCAAATTTTAAATGAGGCCACCGAAAAAAGCTTTGTCTTAATGGATGAGATTGGTCGCGGGACGAGCACGTATGATGGTGTTGCGCTTGCCTGGTCTATTGCAGAATATCTAGCAACACGCAATCGTTCACTATGCTTATTTGCCACACACTACTTTGAATTAACTCAGCTACAAGCCCTATTTCCTTATATTGCTAATTATCATGTTGAGGCAGAAGAATATGAAGACCACATTATTTTTCTACATACGGTAAAAGCTGGAGCTGCCAGCAAAAGCTATGGTTTACAAGTTGCAAAATTAGCGGGCGTACCAAATGCAGCTATTGCTATTGCAAAATCTAAGCTTTCTAGCCTAGGTGATAGGCCTATCGTAAAATCTTATGACAAAGATAAAGAATCCTTATTGAATCGTGAAGCTGCAACTGTTGACCAAAAACAAGCTTTTAGCTTACAGCAAGAGGAAGTTGTTCAGAAAACTAAAAAGCTTCGCACAACAGGAAGTAGCCCATTCAAAAAATCAATTGAAAATATTTTAAAAGCACCGAGGCAATTAGATTTATTTGCTCAGTTTGCACCACCGCATCCTGTTCTTGAAATATTAAAAGAATTGCCTTTACATGAGTTAGGCCCTAAAAAAGCACAGCAGCTTTTACAAAGATTAAAAGAAATGACTTAAGAATATGTTTCTATAACCTTGATCATGTAAAAGTGAGGGTTTACACTAACCGCTCATTTTTTCGGGCAAGTGCTAAGCAGTAGGTTATTCGGAGAGTTAGATATGACGTTTGTTGTTACAGAAAACTGTATCAAGTGCAAATTTACAGATTGCGTTGAAGTTTGCCCCGTAAATTGCTTTTATGAGGGTGAGAACTTTCTCGTCATTAATCCAGATGAATGTATAGACTGCGCACTATGCGAGCCTGAATGCCCTGCGAATGCTATTTATTCAGAAGATGAAGTACCAAAGGATCAACAGCATATGACACAGCTCAACGCTGAACTTTCTGTTAAGTGGCCGAATATTACAGAAAAAAAAGATGCACCAGCTGATGCAGATGAATGGAATGGTAAACCGAATAAAATGTCTTATCTTGTAAAGTAAAGGCGATCTTCAAGGGAAGAGTAAGGGTGGCTGTCCGCACAACAGCCACCCTAAAAACAGCAGACACTACCTCACAATCCCTAACCGGCCATCCTAATACTGATTCTGGCCGTACAGCTCCTTGGACGCCAATCCTTGGTTTTGTTTAATCCCTTAAAGTCCAACGTTAGTCCCTTAACGCTTAATGATAAATCTAGCCCACTTATCCGGCTTTGCAAGTTTTCTTGACTTTATTATTGGTACTTTCTGACTTAAACACGGTATTTGCCGTATGCAACCAGAAAATATTCAAACCAAAAAAAAACCAAACCACACTACTTGCTTAGCCCACTATTTTTATCAAATAGATCTCTGTTTTTAGAGCAGAGCCATTATCTATTAATAGCGTAGCATTCCCTAAAGAGAGCTAATCCATGCCCTTAATTGCCAATCATTCCTCATTCCTTCCTTGAACCCAAGCAATAGCAACGAAAGGTATTCATCTAGCCAAAAGCTCCCTGCCCAATAGATATTCATCCTAAATACCCACAAAACTTAACTCCTTTTTTACATACGAAATGAGCTCTCTCTTCCTTGAAAGAAGGGAGTCGCAGTGAAATCCATTTTCAACCGCGACCTTTGCTGCCCACGGAAAGAAAAATATCACTGATAGAGATGAGAACAAGTATCAAGAAAATATAAAATGAAGCCGCCAAAAACAAAAAAATATTTTTTCCTTCAAAATCAATAGCTTAAAAATAAAAGCTCGCATTACTCTTAATAAAAAACATCTATTACTTACTGAGATGTAAGCTTTTTCTTACAGAGCCGCCATCAAGAAACGCACACGACACCCCCTGAAAATATTGCAGGGGGTGTGGATTACATAAAAAAGCCAGAAAAATTCCCAGTCAAACTTTTAACAAACCCACTACAGCCTGTTAAAACAACAGGTAGCGTAATCACTATCAAAAATGCAGCCGATTTAGAAAATAACGATGCTGTAAAATATTTCGTTTTCTGTAATGAAATGAATGCTTTTAAATTCATAAATTAACTCCTTATTTCTTTTATTCATTTTTTAAAGGCCAATATAAAACATCATACTTAGCCTAGAAGCATCGTAGCACCCAAGCGACTTAGCCCACAAGACGCTTATTATCAACCTCTGAAAACTTAAGAAAAACAAAAGGCCGCGTCATTAAAATAAGCCCCAGATAAGTGCCGGCACATACTGACAAGGGCATAGCGATTAAGCTAACAATAGGCACAAGACTCAAAGGTAAAGCAACAAAACCAAATCCTAAACAAAAGAATCTTCGGGCTCTCATTAACTTTAACGTTTGACTGAACGATACCTGATTATTATCCATTACATAGTCAATATATTGCAGTGCAATAATCCAAGCAGAAAATGAAAGCGTTAATAATACGCCTAGAATATTTAAGCCAGGAATAAACCCTAAGATAAAAGATACCAGCGTGACGAGCACTAGCTTAGGAAGCCAATATAAAATCTTCTGTAACTCTCTGAGCAAAGTGCGCACAATTAACTGATGAAATAACAAACTTTTACAACGCTCGCCCGTTAACTTTTCTTCTATTTTTTCAGCAAGAAAGCCATTAAAGGGTGCCGCAATAAAATTACAAATACCCGTAAAAGCAACACCCACAAATGACATCATAAAAAAAACAAATGCCATCCATAAAATGGCTTTGAATAATATTATTATCCAAGAAAAAACGCCTTCCCATGCCCGCAACCAGTCAGGAAAGTGAGAAGTTGTTGCGCCCCAGCTCACAAGGCTATCCCAGAAAACAAAAATACCGATAATCATTACTACAAATAAAAATATATTGATCAATAAAGGCAACCATAAAAATGAGCGAATAGAAGGCTCTTTAACCAGTGCTACGCCTTTGGTAAATATAGCTGCCCCTTGTAACATCTCACGCAACACCTGCACAATACACCCCCTAATTTTTAACGAAAGCTTCAGACATAGGACTTATGCAAAAGCATAAGCGATTGCACTTAAATAAAGCTGATATATACTCTCTTCGGCTTTATACACTCAGTTAGTTTTTATCACACCCTAAACAATTAAAGAAAAAAGGACTTCACATTTAATGAGATTAAAAAGCATTAAATTAGCTGGTTTTAAATCATTTGTAGATCCAACAACAATCCCCTTTCCCTCACAAATGACAGCCATTATCGGCCCAAATGGCTGCGGAAAGTCAAATGTCATTGATGCAGTACGCTGGGTAATGGGTGAAAGCTCTGCCAAACATTTGCGCGGAGAATCAATGTCTGATGTTATTTTTAATGGTTCCACAGCACGCAAACCTATATCACAAGCCTCCATTGAGCTTATTTTTGACAATAGCGAAGGAAAACTAGGCGGCGAATACGCACAATATAATGAAATTGCGATTAAACGTTTAATTACGCGTGATGGCCTATCACATTATTTTTTAAATAATACGCGATGCCGTAGAAAAGATATTACCGATATATTTTTAGGCACAGGGCTTGGCCCTAGAAGCTATGCCATTATTGAGCAAGGTACGATCTCAAGATTAATTGAAGCAAAGCCCGACGAATTACGCCACTTCATGGAAGAAGCTGCCGGCATCTCAAAATATAAAGAGCGGCGACGTGAAACAGAAAATCGTATGCAACATACAAAAGATAATCTTGCAAGAATAGACGATATTCGTTTAGAGCTTGAAAAACAGCTAGAGCGTTTATTTAAACAAGCACAAACCGCACAAAAATATAAACAGTTTAAAGGTGAAGAAAGAAAACTTAAAGGTGAGCTATATGCGTTACAGTGGAAGGAAACTAATTTCTCGCTCGAACAATTAGATGCAAATATTAGGCAGTATGCGCTAGGGCTTGAAGAGCACTTAACAATCAGAGCAAGCACTGACGCAAAAATTATTGAGCTTAAAATATCTTTGACTGATCAACAAGATGAAGTAAATACGCACCAATCAAACTATTACGAAAAAAACAGCCAAATTGCTAAATTAGAACAGATTATTCAAAACCAAAAAGAACGTAGCCAACAAATTGAAAAAGATATTAAACAAACAGAAAAAGATTTTTATCACGCACAAACAAGCTTAAAAGAAGAAGAAACAACCATCAGCATCCTTGAGGATAAAATTAGCACCCTTTTACCAGAAATTGAGCTGCAAGAAGAAAAGCTTGAAAATATTGAGCTGTCGTCTGAAGAAGCAGAAGGGCAATTACAAGCCTGGCAACAAAAATGGTATCACTTCCAAACAAAAGCCAGCAGCAATCAAAAAAGTGCAGAGCTTGAGCAATCACGTATTCAACATATTGAAAATCAAATCCATCGTCTTAAAGAAAAGAAAAATAAACTACAAGAGCAACAACAAACAGCCCCTCAAAATCTTTACGAGCAGATTGCACTTTTAACACAAGAACAAGAGGATAAAGAGATAGAGGTTAATCAACTTCAAACGACACTTAGCTCATCACGCAGCCTAATAACAACCTTACAAAAAGAGAAGCAAGCGCTTAATAACCAACTCTTACTTAAAAGCAAAGACTTACGCAAGCAACAAGAAGAACGTATTGCCTTACAGGCGCATCAAAAAGCACAAAGCGGTACAGATACTAAAAAACAAGAGGAATGGCTTAAAAATAATCAGCTTACCCATATTCAAAACCTTTCGGAATCAATTGATGTTGACAAAGGATGGGAAAAAGCAATTGAGATGGTGCTCGATAAAACGTTACAAGCGTTTTGCCTACCCTCTTTTAATGCAATAGAACAAGCGCTGCTAACACTTAAAAATAGCTATTTTGAAAGCTTAGAGACGAATAAAACAAGCGAAAACAGCACGCTTTTTGAAAAAAATTCAGCGCTTAATCTCCCTTTATTAATCGATAAAGTGAGGATTAAAAACACACATCAATCAATAGATGCCGATATATTAATACCCTTCATTGCTCAAATTTATTGCACCTCATCGCTCACTGAAGCCTTCCAACAAAGATCACAATTAAAAACAGGAGAAAGCCTCATAACACCTGAAGGTTTTTGGTTAGGACGAAACTGGTTAAAATTCAAACACTCCGACTCAAACCAAATGGGTGTTTTAGCGCGACAAAATAAAATTAATGAGCTCACACAAGCAATTGAAAGCTTACAAATTGAAGTTGATCGTTTTGAGGAAAGACTCAGCCAAATTTCTATTGAAATCGAAAAAAATGAGACTGAATCAATTCATTTACAGCAAACATGCAACTTAAAAAATAAAACGCTTGCACAAGGTAACGCACAGCTTAGCGCACAAAAAGCACGCTTTGAAGAGTCTGAAAAGCGACTGAACCATATCCGACAGGAACTGGTGGAAAATGAAATGCAAGAAAATGAAGATAATAAAATACTGCATGAAAGCCGACAAAAACTTGAGGATGCTTTGCTTAAAATGACAGAGGATGCTGATAATCGCCTTGAGCTTGACTCGCAGCAGCATAGCCTGCGTGAACAGGTTGAAATGAGTCGGCAGCAGGCAAAAAATGCGAAAACAAAGCACCATGAAATACAACTGCAGTTTAAAACATTGCAAACAGAAAGTGATACCAGGAAAAAAAACATAGAAGGCTTAAAACGCCAATTCAGTCAGCTGGCAATACGAACTGAAGAACTGGCGCGTGAGAAAGAAAAAGGCACGCCTGAAATTGATTTAATTAGAAGCCAGCTCGAAGAAATCATATTTTCTCAGCAATCTGCCGAACAAAAGCTGATTGCTTCTCGAAATATTCTTGAAGACAGTCAAAATAAAATCATGGGATTTGAAAGCAAAAGATTGCAGGCTGAAAATCACATTGAAAAAATAAGGCATGAGCTAGAAGAAAAAAGAATCCAGCGCCAAAGCCTACAATCTCAAATAGAAAATTGGTTACTACAATTACAAACAGTAGAAGAATCACTTGAGGCGATTTTAGCGCGTTTGCCCGAAAATACTGATATTAAACTTGCGAGTGAGGAGCTTGAAAAAGCATCACATAAAATCAGCCGCCTAGGCGCGATTAATCTTGCTGCGATAGAAGAATATGACGCCGAAAAACTTAGGAAAGACTATCTTGATCAGCAAGCGGCAGATCTTTATCTTTCCCTTGAAACACTCGAAAAAGCAATTCAAAAAATTGATATCGAAACAAAAGCCAAGTTTAAAGAAACTTTTGATTTAGTTAACAAAACAATTGGCGAGCTCTTTCCAAAAGTATTTGGTGGTGGCAGCGCTTATCTTGAATTAACAGGCCAAGACCTTCTCGACACAGGCGTTACAATAATGGCGCGGCCACCCGGCAAAAAAAATAGCACGATTCATCTTTTATCTGGCGGGGAAAAAGCACTCACTGCCATTGCCCTTGTTTTTTCAATCTTTCAATTGAATCCCGCCCCCTTTTGCATGTTAGATGAGGTGGATGCGCCTCTCGACGATACCAACGTTGGGCGCCTTTCAAGACTCGTGTCTGACATGTCATCACAGGTTCAATTTATTTATATTACACACAACAAAATTGCAATGGAGTGTGCCAATCAGCTAATCGGCGTTACAATGCAAGAAGCCGGTGTATCGCGTATCGTTTCTGTTAACATTGACGAAGCGATTGAAATGGTTAATAACTAGGCTAGGATCACAAAGAAATTGTGAATATATTTTGCCAAAGAAAAAATGAGACTCTAAAATACAGTGATAATTATTTGCGAGGGATAAAAAATGGAAATGGGTCTGCGCGAACTTCTAATGCTGGTTGGTGTGGTAATCATTGTTGCGGTTGCATTTGATGCTTTTCGGCGTATTCGAAATGAAAGCCCCCACTCTCCGCTACATGACCCCCTCTTACCAGAGGAGGAGGAAGAAGCTTTTTCTGAAAAGCTCACGCAAGAAGTATTTCCAAATGGCGGCGCACGAAGAAAAAGCCTAAAGGAAACATTGACTTCGTCTGTTGCAGAAAATCATGCATCAAGACAAGAGCCACAGCTAGGTCAGGGCAGCGGGCAACAAACAAGCTCACTTATTGAGCCCGTCACCGCACAGTCGCAATCTATTGAACACGACTTCAAAGAACCACTGTTATCTGATGAAATGAGCTCTGCAAACCTAGAACTTAATGAACCAACACAACAAGCACTGAAAGTTGAAGAGGTCATTGTTTTAAATATTACGGCAAAACCAGGCGCTATTTTTCAAGGAACCGAGCTAATCCCTCAGTTACTTAAAAATGGCTTAAGACATGGAGATATGAAAGTATTTCATTACTTAGAAAACAATGCTCGTGGATATCAGAAACTATTTTCTGTTGCGAATCTCGTTGAGCCCGGCACACTCGATATCGCCCAAATAGAGACAATTACAACACCTGGAATCTGCTTATTCTTAAGTCTGCCAGGCCCATCACGCCCACTCCAAGCTTTTGATCGTATGTTAGTTACAGCACGCAATATTGCCCAACATTTAGGCGGTGATTTACGCGATGAAAACAGAAGCATCATGACCAATCAAACTATTCAGCATACAAGGCAGCGTGTAATTGATTATGAGAGAAAGAAAATGATGCGCAATCAATTTGCAGTGAGTTAATTCTTTGTGTCAATTATGGCTATATCTTTAGAGGAATCAACGCTGAATCCTATACAACAGATTCAGCAATTGCGCGGTGAAATCTGGGATCATAACTACCGTTATTATGTATTAGATGATCCCATTATTTCAGATGCTGAATATGATATTTTGTTTAGCCAACTACAAACGCTTGAAAAAAAATTTCCTCAGCATATTACGCTAGACTCTCCCACCCAAAGAGTTGGGAATGCGCCCCTCGCTGGTTTTGCGGAAGTGAAACATAAACTACCCATGCTGTCATTGGATAATGTTTTTTCAGATCAGGACTTAACAAGTTTCTATCAGCGTATTTTGAATAAACTTCAAAAACCTTGTGATACGCTCATTGCATTCACCTGCGAGCCTAAAATTGATGGTTTAGCGGTAAGTCTTATTTTTGAAAAGGGCGTACTAACTCAGGCAGCAACGCGTGGAGATGGTTATACCGGCGAAGATATCACCTCTAATATTCGCACAATTCGCTCTTTGCCCCTGAAGTTGCAACATAACGACTTCCCTGACTATCTTGAAGTGCGTGGTGAAGTCTATATTTCAAAAAAAGGCTTTGAAAATTTAAATGAACAAGCCTTGCTAAAAGGTGAGAAACAATTTGCCAATCCTAGAAATGCAGCTGCGGGCAGTGTAAGACAACTTGATCCTAAAATAACAGCCACAAGACCACTCCAACTCTTCTGTTACTCAATAGGTTACACTGAAAATAATGTTGAAAATCAATATAAAAATAAAGAGACTACCCTTCCTTCTACTCACTTTGAAATATTAGAAAAACTAAATCACTGGGGTTTACCAGTTAATTTAGAATCAAAAAAAGTAAATGGCGCTAAAGCATTGCAGGATTACTTTAACCATATTGCCAACATAAGAACTTCATTACCTTATGAAATTGATGGTGTCGTTTACAAAGTAAATGAGTTATCTGTGCAACAAACGCTGGGATTTGTTTCTCGCGCGCCAAGATGGGCCATTGCACACAAATTCAAAGCAGCACAAGCGCATACTCGTCTGCTTCATGTTGAGTTTCAAGTAGGCCGAACGGGCATTTTAACGCCCGTTGCGAGACTTGAGCCTGTGCTTGTGGGAGGCGTTATGATTAGCAATGCGACGCTACATAATATTGATGAAATAAAGCGCTTGGATCTTCATATTAACGATATGGTTGTGGTCTATCGTGCAGGGGATGTTATTCCTAAAATAATTAAACCACTTCTTGAACAAAGAACACTTGATGCCTCGCCTATTTTTCTTCCTATCGATTGTCCTATCTGCCATTCTCCTGTTCATCTATCGGACAAAGAAGTATATGCAAGATGTACAGGGGGAGCGGCTTGTAGTGCACAACTAAAAGAATATGTTAAACATTTTGCCTCAAGACGAGCGATGGATATTGAAGGCTTAGGCGATAAAATCATAGATCAGCTGGTAGATTCTGGGCTGATTAAAAACGTAGCAGAACTCTTTAACTTAACACTTAATCAGCTTGCTGACCTATCAAGAATGGGTGAAAAATCTGCTCATAATCTTCTAGCATCACTAGAAAAAAGCAAAAGTACAACACTCCCACGCTTTATTTTTGCTCTGGGCATACGTGAAATTGGCGAGACTACAGCTTATCTACTGGCAGAACATTTTGGTTCTCTTGATCGTCTCATTGCAGCTGAAGCAGAAATACTGCTGAATATTCGCGATATTGGCCCTGTTGCGGCTCAGTATTTGCGCGCGTTTTTTTTAGATAAAAGAAATATAGAAATTATCCGCCAGCTTTATTTAGTTGGCATCCACTTTCCAGAAAAACTGATGACTGAAAATAATAAGCCTTTAGAGGGGCTTACTTTTGTGTTAACAGGTACGTTACAAAATCACACGCGCGATCAAGCAAAAGAGGCATTATTAAAACAAGGGGCAATGGTTACAAACAGCGTCTCAAAGCGGACAAATTACATCGTAGCAGGGGAAGAAGCAGGCTCTAAGCTCGATAAAGCACGCGCTTTAAATATTCCCATTCTGGATGAGAATGGGCTTATAGAGATGCTTCAAAAAAAAGATGCTTTATAAACACTGTTTATTATATTTCAGCTTGGTACTTTTTATACTGCTCAGCGCAGCTTGCAGTACGCTGCCCCCTGATAATCCTCGCAATGCTTGCGACATTATTCAAGATAAATCGTCATGGAAAAAACCGCTGAAACGCACACAGAAAACATGGCAGACAAAACCTAGTATTGTTTTAAGCTTTATGTATCATGAGTCAGGTTTTCGTTCTAAGGCAAAACCTGCACGTAGGAAACTTTTAGGTTTCATACCATGGTTTCGTCCTTCTGACGCTTACGGCTATGCGCAAGCAACTAAAGCAACTTGGCAAGCATATAAAATGGATGCCAACCGCTTTTTTGTAAGACGGGATAACTTCTCAGATAGTGCTGACTTTATTGGCTGGTATAATTCTGTTTCAACCAAAAAATACGGCATTTCCCCTCAGGATCCTTATAGGCTATATCTTGCCTACCACGAAGGACATACTGGCTACGGGAAAGGTTATTATAAAAAGAAAGGCTGGTTACTTGAAACAGCAAATAGAGTGAAAGAAAAAGCTTTTATCTACGACAGACAACTTAAAAGCTGTGGTTTTTAACTCTGCTAGAACTTACGCTTACCTACCCTCTTTAAGAGGGGTAGGAACAGCAGCACTTTCGATTACTTTAGAAATAACCGCCTCTTTTTTAATAGCACCTTCTTGCCTTGTCATAGTAGCAGTTTTTATTTTTTGACTTTCTTGGCCGACGGCTGAAGAAGTAGGAGAAACAATATTTTCCTTAACATCTTGCTCAGTATTCTCCACGGGAACTTTCATACCTTCTACAGCAATATCTAAAGGTGTTAAAACAACTTTATCACCAGATTTTAAGCCTGATGTTATGTAAACTTTCTCTTTAGATTTATACAAAATCTCAACTTGTTTTTTAACTAGTTTATTATCGCTGTCTACAGTCCAAATTTCTTGATCATTTCTTAAGATATTCCTTGGTAAAAGAATCACATTACTAAACGCCTTCCCACTTATTTCAGCTTCCAATAATTGACCAGCAGCAAGCATAGGACGCCCAGGCTGATTTATATCATTAACATAGGGATCTTCAATTTGAGCTACGACATTAAGTAATCTATTTTGACTATCTACACCACCTTCTGTTCTTAGTATTTTGCCCTTCCAGAAAAAATCTTTTCCTGCAAAATTAGCTTTAAAAACAACATCAGGATAAGATTGCCGACCCGACACTACGCCCGTTGCCATGGCTTGCGGAGCATCAATTAATGCAAACTGCTGATCTGCCAAAGGAAGACGAACTTCTGCGGCACTCACAGCATAAACGCGCGCAATCTGCGTTCCGGCATTAATAGTTTGCCCTAAGCCTAAATAAGCTTCTCGCACACGACCATCAAATGGTGCTTGAATCTCTGTTCGGCTTAACTGCATTTGCGCTAATTTAAAACTTGCACCAGCCGCAGCAAGCTGACTGTTTGCCTCTTCCAGTTTACGTATACGATATTTTTTAGGCGACTCTAACCCTTGAACATCATCTTCAATTGAAAGCTCAGCTTTAATTTTGTTATACATCTCTTGAGCACTGACAATCTGCGCCCTAGCACGAGTAATATCCAGATGATACTGCGCATCTGAGATCTTAATGAGCGACTCCCCTTTTTTTACAAAACCGCCATTTTTCAAATTAGGCGATAAATAAATAACCTGACCTGGAAGCTCTCCAATAATTAATACTTCAGTGGCAGGAACAATCATTCCTCTGGAATAAATAGGGATGTTCAATGTTTGAAATTTAACTTTCTCAATTTTGATAGGCGGCATCTGCGCAACGACCACCTGACGCTTAGGTTTAGGCGGATTATTAATAAGAAACCAGGCCCCTATAAGACCAAAACTGAGCATAACAATAGGTAAAGTGATACGTAAAAACAGTTTAAACATAAAACCTTAACTCTCTTCCATCACTTTTTTGTTTAATAGATTCAATGACTTCTCGACATATTGCTCTTTTAAATATTGGTGCACTAAAAGCCGATCATAAATAGAATATTCGGACTCGAACCATTCTAAAGAAATACCTTTTTCGCATATAGAAATCTCACTAATTTCTATAAAATGCTCTTGTAAAATCAACGTATTATAGGTTGCTGATGCTTCATTTGACATATCCATATCCTTTCGATCTTTTTTTGTTATTTACGCCCCCAACATTAAACGATTCCCTTTCATAAATCGAGATAAAAGGAAAGGCAATTTGTAACATAAAGAAACACGAGCTTACTTTATTAAAAATAGCGCCCTTAATCGAACAAAAAACAAGCAAAGCAACAATGCTAAATACTAAATCAGACGTATTTTTCCGTAAGAGCCGCCCTCGTCATAAACTAACGCTGGCACTAAAAATCCAGGTAACTGACCACCTAATTGATAAATAAGTTGACGGCTTCGCGCTTTAGAAATCAAAAAATGCTCACTACCAGCTACTTTATCAAGTACATGTAGGTAATAAGGAAGCACATCAAGGGCATATAAACGATGAGAAAGTGCTTTTAAGATATCAATAGAATCGTTAACACCCTTCAATAATACGCTCTGATTTAACATCTGAATATTAAAGCGGCCCCATAAACGAAGATGCTTTTTAACAGCGTTATCAAGCTCATTGGGATGATTTGCATGAATTACTAATAACGTTTTAAGCCTGAGCTCGGAAAAAAAGCGCATCACACCACCATCAATAGACTCAGGAAAAACGACAGGTTGCCTTGAGTGAATGCGAATATATTTTAAATGGGGGATATCATTTAAAGCCTCTCCTATTTTCTGTAACTTATCCAAGCTAAGAACAAGAGGGTCACCACCACTTAAGATCACCTCTTCAATAGAGGTATCCGCTTTGATATAGTTCAAAATGTTATTCCAATTATCATTAGCAAGCACTGCATTTTGATAAGGAAATGACTGACGAAAGCAATAGCGACAATGTACGCTACAAGCTCCCGTAGCAACAAGTAAAACACGACCATAATATTTATGAATTAAACCGGGTAATACTTGATATTTTTTATCTTGCACAGGATCGGCACCAAAACCAAATGGTGCTGCTGGGGCTTGCATAGCTGGCCCAATTGATAAAACCTGTCTGAGCAGAGGATCATTTTTATCACCTTTTTTCATTCTTTTTGCAAAACTTAAAGGTACACGAAAAGAAAAAGACGATGCGAATGAATCATAAAAATGAATATCATCAGAATTTATTTCTAAAAATTTTAATAATTGTTCAGGCTTAGTTAAAATAGCAGGAAAGTCGCTTGATTCTTTCGCTATTACTTCTGCTATTAATTGAGGCGTCATGATGCTTAAATACTCATACATATAAAACTGATTTAGATTAAGGGTAATTAGAATAACATGAAGCTTTACAATGAAAGCAACAAAAGAACTGCGCCAATCCCTCATAAATTTTGCATTGCCCCCATGCTCGATGTAACGGACATGCACGCACGCTTTCTTTACCGCTTAATTTCTAAAAATGCTTATTTATATACTGAAATGATTACCTCACAAACAATCATCCATCATAAAAATCAGTCAGCATTACTAAATTTTAATGAGGAAGAACATCCAATAGCATTACAGCTAGGCGGCTGCGATCCAAAAGAGCTTGCTTACTGCGCTAAACTTGCAGAAAAAGCAGGTTATGATGAAATAAATTTAAATATTGGCTGCCCCAGCCCAAGAGTTCAAAAAGGCGCTTTTGGTGCTTGTCTTATGGCGGAACCAGCCCTTGTAGCACAATGCGTTGAAGCAATTAAATCTGTCTCCACCCTTCCTGTGACAATTAAATCTCGCATTGGCATAGATCACCAAGACTCACTTGAATTTTTACAAAATTTTATTGATCACGTATCTGCTAAAGGGGTAAACACTTTTATTATTCATGCCAGATCCGCTTGGCTTAAAGGCTTAAATCCAAAACAAAACCGCGAAATACCGCCACTCAACTATGAAAGAGTTTATCAAATAAAAAAATTGTTTTCTCACCTAACGATTATTATTAATGGTGGAATAACCACACCAGAAGAAGGTTTAACACATTTAAATTATGTCGATGGTATTATGCTTGGTCGAGCTATTATGTACCGCCCATTTTTACTCTGCGATGTTGATGCAAAGTACTACAATCAAAACGTCAAAAAAAAGCAACAAGATACCGCTCAGTTATTGACAATTTCTGAAGAAGAGATTATAGAAAAATATGTAACCTATGCTGAAACACAATTTAATCAAGGTGTGCGCACTCATACCTTGATTAAACCTATATTAGGCTTATTTCATGGCGAGCGGGGTAGCCGCTTTTTTAGGCGTGTTTTGTCGGTTGAATCATGCCAACCCAATGCAACGCCGCAAATTATTATTAAAGCCGTCAAGGCTATAAAAAACGCTAAAAACAGCGCAATGGAACTCTAAACAAATAAGGATATGAATCATATGACTCAGCTTGACTCACTTAAAATGCTTAGTATTATTGTTGCAGATACGGCTAACTATCAGTTGCTTAATCAATTCGAGTCTACAGATACAACGACAAATCCAACATTAATTATGCAAGTGAGCCGCCTGAAAGAATTTCAACCTTATGTTGAAGAGGCGATGATCTGGGCAAGGAAGCAAGGCGGAGAAAAAAAGAAAATACTTCAAAATGCCTGCCTGTATTTAACAGTCGGTATTGGTGCAGAATCATTAAAAAAAGTGCCTGGTTGTGTTAGCACAGAAGTTGATGCTCGCTTATCATTTAATACGCCTGAAATGATTCAGCAAGCTAGAACAATTAGTCTGCTTTATGAAAAAAAAGGTATTTCACGTGAACGTGTGTTGATTAAAATTGCCTCAACCTGGGAAGGGATTCAGGCGGGAAAACTCCTTGAAAAAGAAGGGATTCAATGCAATATGACGCTTATTTTTGAGGCTGCTCAGGCGATTGCTTGCGCAGAAGCAGGGATTACTTTAATTTCGCCTTTTGTCGGGCGAATTTCAGACTGGTATAAAAAACAATTCCCTAGCATTGATTATCAAGCAGAAAAAGACCCAGGGGTTACAGCATTAAAAGGAATTTATTATTATCTAAAGTATTTTAATTACCCCACTATTGTGATGGGTGCAAGCTTTCGCTCTATTGATCAAATTTGCGCTGTTGCTGGCTGTGACAAGCTTACTATTAGCCCTGCTCTTTTAACAGAACTCAAAGAAAGTATGGCCGCTGTTAGTCATGCTTTATCACCCATCGATAAAGCAGCAGATAATCATATAATCATTGAGAAAGTTGATATGAATGAACATTTTTTCAGATGGGAAATGAATAGCAACGAAATGGCACATTATCTCTTGGCAGATGGCATTCGAAAATTTGCAGAAGATCAAAAAAAACTAGAAGAAAGTTTTGCTCAGTATTAAAGTGCTTAGCGTAACCGATCAACTCTCACTGGAAGCTGACTACTTTGCTGCTCAGCCTCAAGGGTCGCAACAACACTTTTAAAAGTGTCATGGTTCTTATCATTTAGGCTCATTAAAATACGGTGAGCCTCAAGCACTTTTTCAAGACAAAGATAATTCATCGGCTCATCTGGCATTTCTTTCATATCATTACCAGAAGTTAGCTCGTCCATATTAGCTGTAATAATATAAAAAATTTTTCTAAAGCCCATATTATCAAGCAGACGATTAATGCCTGAGTCAGTCGATAAAATCATAGGTGCCGGAAGCGACTTTTGCTCCATTCTTAACGCTACTTTAGCAATCAAGCCCAAAGTTGTACTATCCAAACCTTGCGCCTGATTTAGATCAATTAATGCACCAGATAACGAAGAGTCTAAAAACATTTTTTCAAGAAAAGCATCAAACGTTGTACAAATTGAAAGACGAACATCACCTAATAATTGTATGACATAAATACCTTCATAATTTGCATACATTATTTTTGCAGGCACAGAAACGCTAGCCATAACCATCACTTCTTTTCGCTTATAAATGACTGAAAATCAACCACTAGAAATAACACATAGAGTAATATCATCTGGCAAAGTATCGCGCTGATCGAGAGCATATAGCTTTTCAATTTCGCATAGGTCGCCCTTTAAGGCCAATACTTTCTCTCTCAAAGCCAGCTCTTTTGCTTCTATACCAACTTCATCCAACACCTCTAAAATACCATCAGAGAGTATTACCAAGGTAAAAGAATCCGTTAATTGCTGCTCATACAAAGGATAGGATGTTGCGGGAAATATTCCAATCGGTAAACCGCCCTTTTCATCAAGAAGAATGACTTTCCCCCCTTCCAAGATAAGATAAGGAGGAGGATATTGTGCAGCAACACTGTAGTAAAGTTTTTTTTCTTGGGTATCAATAAGACCTGAAAAGATAGCCAAATGCTTCCCTAAGCCAAGCGAATATAGCTCCGTATTTAAACTTGATAGCACTTGATGGGGCGACTGTAACGCCTCATCCATTTTAAGGGCAAAGCGACGCCTCAAACGCTCAATATAATTCTTAAGCAAAATAGTGACAAATGCTGAAGAAGCCCCGTGACCAGAAACATCCGCCACATAAAACGCAACGCGGTGATCATCAATAGGATAATAATCAACAAAATCACCGCTCAAATACAAAGAGGGATAAATACGATAATCAAAACAGATATCATGGAACAACCATTTATGCTCAGGAAAAAACTTCTGCTGAACACGCCTGCCAGCCTCTTGATCCATCTTAAGCACTCGCAGCATCTCCTCAAGCCGTTTGCGATATAACTGCCTTTCTTGATGAACACTTGAGAGCATAAAAGCTCTTAATAGTGCCTCAGAAAGATACTCAGAAGATAAAACCTGCAAATCAAAATAGTCCATTACACCGCGATGCACCATATCAAGTAACACACACGTATCAGGATGCATACCACATAAGATAAGCGGTAAATCAGGATATTGCTCCTTTAGATCCTGCCAAGAAGAAGAGTGAACACAATCATTCAAAATCAAAACAAAAGGTGGCGAGAACGCCATTAATTTTTCTGCCTCAACCTGGGAAGGCACCCACTTTAACTCAAAAAAATTATCCTTTGATAGCAGCAATAAAAGATCATAGATTTCTTTTTTCTGGGTAATAACAAGTGCATATTGATCTGTTCTTATAACGTCCATGACTAAAACCCTGCTGACCTATTTGGGTCGGCTATTATCCTCTAAACTGGCAAGCTTTCAAAGCTTTGTTATACTGAGCCAAAGGAGATCGGATATTTTTTAATCTTCTCATAAAAAATGATACTGACGGACCAGAATCATTTATAGCAAAAAACATTTAACAAATGCTCTTCGTATAACATTAGACCTAAAAATACAAGGATGAAAGGTGGATACTATTCGCATGAGCTCTCGTGTGAGCTACCAAGAAAAACGTGACTTTATTAGAATGAAAGTGGATACAGCAATTAGTTATATGATAGAAGGCAGACCAGAACGCTTTGATGGTAGATGCCTTAACTTAAGCGGGGCTGGTCTTCTTATGGAAACAGCAAAAAAGATAACAACAGGCACTAAATTACGCATTACAGTCCCTTCTGAAAAAATTCAGGATGCAAAATTAGAAGTGAGCGCTGAAGTAATACGCGTTATCGCCCTGCCTGACCAACATAAATTTGAGATAGGACTTGCCATTCAGCAGTTTATTGCTTAGACATTCGTCAAAAAGCATGTTCCAATATCAGACAAAACCAGTAGTGTAAGATAAATTTTACGCGACTGGTTTATCGTCATAACTAATGAAGAACCCCCTATGCAATTACCAAATGAAGCCGTTTTGAGTTACAACGCTTATTTTAGCGAGACAGAAGAACAACTTGCCATGCTTGGCAAAAAGAATGATGTTGATTTGGATTTTTACTGGATTAACGGTGCTTTCGCAGCAATACACTGCACACCTGTCAAAATTGATCCGCAAGATATTATCTTGCAGTTACTTGATCTACCTACAGAAGAAGAGACACTATCGTGTCGCGATGATCGAGCAGCACTTCAAAATACACTGATTGAATATTTTAATACGCTGGAAAAATTCATTATAAAAAGTGAGAAATACGACTATATTTACTATGCACATCAACAAAGCATAGAGCATGCAAGCGAATGGACTCAGGGGTTTCTCGCTATTGCAAACTGCTATAGCAAAGCATGGAATCGCCAGATATTAACTGCAAATGAAAGTGGATTAAAAGAAGAAATTGTACATTTTTTTAACAGCATTACTGCCCTTGCTGAAATGCATAATAAGCCAGTTAGCGGCATTGATCATTTTTTAAAAACACTGATTAAGCCTGACGCCATTCAATCAACGATTGCATATTGCGCCCTGCTTATTCCTAACCTTTACAAAATGGCTTATGAAAAAAAAAATTACGAGACAATTATTCAACCTGAAAAAATAGGCAGAAACGATATTTGTACCTGCGGCTCCATAAAAAAATACAAAAAATGCTGCGGTAAATAAATGTGCTTTTATTTACCAAGAAAAATTTTGCTCAGGAATTAAAATGATTCAGTCTTCATTTGATACGTTAGAACAATGGATGCTTGCATTTAATGCTCCTCTTGCTATGCCACAAATTTCCCAAGAGGAAAAAAAAGAAAGCCATATCATTTTCATCATCAAAAAAAAAGAAGTAAACAATCTCCCTTTTTTTGAATTTGACTTCTTTAAAGCAAAGAAGCTTAAGTATAATCAATATGGTTTACTAAGCCCCCTTTCGTTAAAAAACATTGATAGAGAAAAAGATATAGAGGTCAGTAAAAAAGATCTTAATCTTCTACAGCTCATCGAATTTTATAAAGGGGAGCTATACAAAAAAGACTCGCCTACACTCCATAACTTTCAAAGTTTCTTATTTAAAGAATTATTATCAACCGGGCGCTTGTGCTGGCAAAATCTTTTCCCAATGAAAATTACACCCACAAGCCCTCAACCCCTAATCTTTAGCTGGCAAACGCTTAAAAATAACGATAAAAAATTAGTCATGAAAATTAATGGCATTAGCAAAAACTGGTGCCTTGCACCTGGTTCAGAGCTTTACTATATTGATCTTGAGCGTTATTTAGCTGGCCCAATTGAAACAACGCTGTCAAAAGAAACTTTTGAAAAAGTAAAAGCACTACCAGAAATTGCTGAAAAAAAAATACCAGGCTTTTGTCGTTTTATAAAAACGCATAAAATATTTGATGCGATTCCTCTACCCGAAGGAATCGGCCAAAAAATCATTAAAGCCAAACCAATACCCTACCTATCAATTCGCCTTGCAATGATAGATAAAGAACCCGTTGCCTTGGCTCAACTGCAATTTATTTATGAGACATATAAATTACCCCCCCTAAAAATATTAGAAGAAAGTAAAAGTAAAATTTTTTCATTTGAAGAAAAAAATCTCTTAGTTGATATTCACCGAGACATCTCAGAAGAAAAAAATATTGAAAGCATTTTGAAATCCTACTCATTTGAACATTTTTTAGCTGATAAAAACTCTTCTTCTTTCATATTAAAAACTTCAGGAATCACACTTTTTGAAAAAGAAAATAGCTTTTACTCTATTTGGGAAAAATTTGAGCAAGATTCTATTCCACAACTTCAAAGCATGAATTGGCAAGTTATCATTAATAAAAAAAATGACCTTATATTTCATACTCAATCAAAATTAAATATTGAAATAGAAAATAAAGAAGATGGCTTATATTCAATGAATATCGATCTTTTAATCGGCGGCCAAAAAATTCCTTTTGCAGAACAAATAGGTAAATGGTTATCTAATATTGATCAAATTACTTCTCAGGATTACCTTATTGAATTTCTTGATGATCAAACTCGCATAAAAATACCGACTAAAGATATTGTGCCTTTTTTATTTTTCTGGAAAGACTTAAAAAATTCAAATCAAAATAAAAAAGAGTTTAGCTTATCATTTGAAAATCTTGGCTTTTTACAGCATGCTGTCTTCTCAAAATTTCAGACGGATCCATTTCAACTTGAATGGAACATTACAGATCGTCTTGAGCGTGATTTGCGCCAATTTATTGATTTTAAAAAAGAGGAAGGTGTCTTACCTGATACTTTTATTGGTGAACTGAGGGACTATCAAAAACAAGGCTTAAACTGGCTACAAAAAACACATCAAGCAACTTTTAACGGTATTCTCGCAGACGATATGGGCTTAGGAAAAACAATTCAAGCATTGGCTCATCTTGCCTCAGAAAAAGAAAAAAATAACTTAAAAAACCCTGCTTTAATCGTGGTTCCAACGAGTTTAATGTTTAACTGGAAAAAAGAAGCCTATAAATTCACGCCAACTTTAAATATTTGTTTGCTGCACGGCAGAGATAGATCTGTACTTTTTAATAACACAGGTGCCTTTGATTTAATCATTACAACCTACTCTCTTTTAAAAAGAGATAGTGATTTCCATCTTGCTCAACATTATTCTTTTTTTATTCTTGACGAAGCACAATATATTAAAAATTTCCGTTCACAAAATGCCTCTTTAGTTAAACTTATCCAGGCAGATCATCGACTTTGCTTAACGGGTACGCCAGTTGAAAATCATCTTGGTGAATTATGGTCTATGTTTGATTTTTTAATGCCGGGATTCTTAGGCTCCATTAATGAATTTAATCGTTACTATAGAACGCCTATTGAAAAAGAAAATAATGAAGCAAAAAGAAGTTACTTAGTACAAAAAATTTCTCCATTTTTATTACGAAGAACAAAAGAAGAAGTCGCGCCTGAACTACCCGCTAAAACAGAATTTATTCAATATATTGAAATGGAAGAAGCGCAAAAATCTCTGTATGAAGCATTTCGTTTTAAAATGGAAAATAGAGTAAAAGACTTATTTTTTAATCAAGGTTTTTCTAAAAGTCGTTTTTTTATTTTAGATGCACTTCTTAAACTAAGACAAATATGCTGCCACCCGAAGCTTCTTTCAAAAGAAATTTTTCATGACGTTAATGAGTCAGCTAAATTATTATGGCTAACAGAAACAATACCTATTTTTATTGAAGAAGGCAGAAGAATACTTATTTTTTCACAGTTTGTACAAATGCTAAATCTAATTGAAGAAAAAATAATAGAGCTTGGCGTGCCTTACTCAAAACTAACAGGGCAAACAAAAAACAGAGAACATGAAATTGAAAATTTTCAAGAAGATAAAACTTACGTATTTCTAATTAGTTTAAAAGCTGGTGGCGTTGGTTTGAATTTAACAAATGCTGATACCGTAATTCATTTTGATCCTTGGTGGAATCCTGCCGTTGAGAATCAGGCAACTGATCGCGCTCATCGTATTGGTCAAACCAAACCTATATTTGTTTATAAGCTCGTTGCGGAATCAACGATTGAAGAAAAAATATTAAAACTACAGGAAAAAAAGAAGCATATCGCTGATGCTATTTTCTCAACACAAAAAAACAGCATTGCGCCTCTTTCAGAAGAAGAGCTATTGCATCTATTTACCTAGCAATTATCATAGACTATCCAGAACAAATAATAAGCGATCAACAATTACACAAGTAATTTTAAAAATTTAAGTAACAATGAGCGGTACATAATCCTATATTTTATTCTCCATAAAAAACAGGACTAAAATATTTCAGAAAAAAAGCTATATCTTTATAAAAATAAAAACTATTCGATTATATTCCCTACGATTGGAAATTTAAAAAAGTTCTGATAGTATTAGATTGCATTTTTTAGCCTTTAATCTGCTGTCCACAAAATTAATCTTGCTATCGTGAGGTCTTTACTTATGAAGAAACCAAAAATTTCTCTTCTTTCTCAATCTATTATTTTACTTTCAACTGTTTTTATCAGCTCTTCTGCAACAGCTGAAGCGATCTCCAAGGGAATTGGTGTAAGCACTGGTACTGGTTACTATAATTTTGATAATGAACTAAATGTTGAAGATAAAAACCTTCCCTCTATTACTTTTACGGCACAGGCAACAAAAAACCTAGCAGTGCAAGCAAGTTATGGCGAAACAGAAACTCGTTTTAATGGTTCAAATAATAAGTTTGACTGGAAATACACACACATAGACACCGTTTATTCCTTCCTGCCGCATAAAGCACTTAGACCCTTTGTATCACTTGGTGCAGGCGAAGGCGTCATGGATTTCGGTTCTACTGATGCTAACGAAACTTTAGTCAGCGCAGGCGCGGGCTTTATTTATAATTTCACACAAGGCCTTTCAGCAACTACTGATTTACGTGCAATTAACTCAATAGATAATGAAAACACCTCAGCACTTGCTTCAGTTGCCCTTAACTATATGTTTGATATAGCAAAAACAGGCGAAAAAAGCTCACCAGACTTTGATGTCTCCAAAGCAGATACTGATCTTGATGGCATTAATGACAAAATTGATGAGTGCGCAGGCACCCCTAAAGGCGTAGATGTTGACGTGAAAGGTTGCGCACCAGATAACGATCTAGATGGCATTGCAAACTACCAAGATAACTGCACTGATACACCTACAAACGTCTCAGTTGATAAGTTAGGCTGTCCTATTGATCTGGATAAAGACGGCATAGCTGACTACCAAGACAAGTGCCCAAATACAACCAGCGGCTCTTTCGTAGATGGTATAGGCTGTGAAATGCAACTTGGCGTGAATAATATCAAGTTCAAGTTAGACTCAGCACAAGTTGAATCGCAATACTTGAAAGAAGTTCAGGCAATTGCTGCCTTCATGAAAAAGTATGAAGATACCGTAATTACAGTTCAAGGCCATGCCGATGATTCAGGTAATACAGCTTATAACCAAGCGCTTTCTGAGAAGCGTGCTAATGCAATTAAAACTGTCCTAGTAAAACAATTTGGTATTAATGCAGATCGATTGAAAATAAAAGGCTTTGGTGAGAGCTCTCCAGTTGCAACTAATAAATCATTATTTGGTCGCCAGGAAAACAGAAGAGCTGAAACAATTATTACGAGATAATTGATATTCTATCTATGTTGTCACTGAATGCAGTGACAACAGTTGAAATATAAATTAAAAAGGCATTGGAACCTCCAATGCCTTTTTTTATGCCCTAAATTTAAGGCACCACCACCTCTGGTTCTACTATTTTACAGAGCATAGCTGCTGCAGCTACTTCCGCTTTTGTAGGAGCTGGGACTGGAGCTGGAGCTGGAGCTGGAGCTGGAACAACAGGAGTCACTACAACAGCATCAGGATCAACTGTAGGATCCAACCCACCAATTAAGGCAGCAAAAAAAAGCGCTGCAGGATATGCTTTCTTCTCAATAATGACAGCATCAGGAATCTTACCTAACAAATAGCCAAGCAACGTCAAAGTTCCCTTATCTTGTACTGTCACCACTAAATCCACACCTGATGCTACAGCTGTTAAATTAGCAATGAGTACTGTTGGGCCAAAAACAACCGCATCATCAGGTTGAGCATCAACAACTGTATCTTGTTTATACTCAACCTTACATGCTTCGGAAAATAAGTTAAAGGCAATTAGTCGGCAATCCGGCAAAGGAAAATCAGTTAATTCACAACTTACTCCGCCCGTGAGAACAGGTAACGCTGTTAGCGCTTTAAGTGGTGCCAGTTGATTATTCCCAATTTGACCTAATGTAACATCTAACAAAGTCCCATCTTTAGGATTTGGAATTGCAATAGTATCGATCTGAGCGCTTAAACTTTGCCGCCAATTTTTTATGATAATTTGATGCTGATGAATGACAACAGGCACATTAGTAAGAAACTCAGTCAAAATATCCAATGGGTTCTCAGTAAACTGGATGATTGGCTCATGAATAGTAATAATCAGATCAATGCCTGACAAAAGCGTTTTAATATGATCAATTGGAATCGTATGCTCAACCTGTAATGCAACACGCTCAACGCGTCTTACGCCTGGCTGAGTATTATCAATCACAAGATGACTTTTTGCTGTTTTAGGATTAAAAGTCACCGAATTGGCGCACTGCTCCGGCGCTTGAACCACAACCTGATTATTTAAAATAGAACGCAAACTATCAATTTGAACGCAGCTTAACTGACGATTATGCGCTAAACGTATTTCTTGTAATCCACGACCAGACAAAGCATAAAGGCGGGTTAAATCATTCGTAATCGGATTAGATTCCAATCCAATATGGGTTAATGAGGAAATCGAAATAAGTGGGGTTACATCTGAAATTCGATTAAAGCCAACACTTAGTTTTTTCAGTTTTTTTAAGCCTATCAAGGGCTCAATTGAAGTCAGTTTATTTTCTGATAGATCAAGGTCTTCTAACTTGTTTAATTGATCAATACCCGTTAATTGTGTAAGTCCTGCACGTTTAAGATGCAAATATCTTAAGTTTGGAAAATAGCCAAAAGAAGAGAGAGTTTCCGCAGCTAAATCTTTACAATTTAACCCTGTTACATTCTCAGAGCTTATATTAATAACGACTTGGTTTGTTGGCACTAACTCAAGATTAGCGCCTGTAAATATTCTGCAAGACTTAAACACATCCTCTAAAAAAGTGCGGGATTGGCCCTGCGTTACCGAAGGCACAGTAGGCTCAGAGTTATCTGAGCCGCCGCAACCAGAAAACCCAAAAAATAGATAAACCAATAATAATTTGGTGGTTATTTTATAAGGTAAATTGTCAGAAAATGCCATAAAAAGCTCCTATCGCAATTTGATTTTTCTTTTATAAATGCTTGAAAGATCATACTCAACTGAATAGATATATGACCACAACAATAACAATAATGGAGCGAGTGTAACCTGAAACCATATCGATTATTTGAGCCGTTACATTTTATTTGTTTTTGTTTGTATCCGACTTGTGTAAAATCGTTTAAAGTGACTTTGTGCACTAAAGCGTTACACGCCGTCACATAAAAATAGCGTATAAAAATAAATGCTTTGTTATTAAATATAATAAATACCGGGAGATTTTCATGGTTCCTAATACTTCTAACACCCAATTAATAAACACCGCCCAACATGCAGCTAGTACCGGATCGGTTACAATCAACGGTATAGAATACCAACCAGTTAATCCTGGGCAACCAAGAGCTCCAGGCATCCAAGATATGCGCCAAGCAACAACCTATACAGGCCGTGCAATGGGTGGTGTTACTTGGTTTATGAAAAATCCGATTATGGCCAGAATGTCGCATGCGACTGCCTTAGGTGCTTACACAGGTGTTACAGGCTATAACGTTATAAGAGCCTACCTAGACCCTATTAAAACAGGCCTACGCCAAGCCAGCCCTGATATTAATACCCTAACTGATAAAGTATCCAACGCACTTAACTCCTCAGCTGATCTACTAAAAATGCTAGATATCAATCAAATTCAAGGCCTCATAACAAATCTTTCAAGCTTAGCTTCAAATGCAACAGGTGATGTTGCTGGATCATTGAATGCACTTGTTGGGAAACTATCTGTTTTACATGACACAGTTGTACAAACGGGACTCAATACCCTGGGTGAAACACTACTCAAAGGATCAGATTCGCTGTGTTCAACTGCAACATTTACACGTGATTTAGCCACTAATCAAGTATGTATAGAAGCTGAAACAATTATCCAAGAACTTGCTTACGGTGGTTTAACCAAACCTGTCGGCAATGAAATGGCAAATCAGCTCATTACTAATACAGTTAAAGACCTAGTCGGTAAATTACAACCCGCTATGGGCGAAGGCATTCAAGATGCGACAGCTGTTATACAAGAGGCGATTACGCAAGTACAAAACCAACTGCTGGCCTTTACGGGACAAGTTGGTTTGGAGTCTGTTCAAGGCAACCTAGCCACGCTAAATGAACAATTTCAAGGGCTAAACCAAACCTTTACGAATCTCGTTAATACAGCTTCAGACACCTTAGAAACGCTGGAGAATTCATCCTCTTGGGGAAATATTATTGCAGCCATTGCTATCGGTGTTTTAGGTGTGTCAATTACGCTTAATATCTATAGCCAATACGCTGAAAAAATGCTTCAAGATGTAGGAAGCCAACTTCCCCACCATGACAAAACACCTTCTGACTTAATGAAAAAATCAATTCGCTGGGCTAATTTTTTAGGCACGCATACAATGGCAGCGGTTGGATCAGCGATGATATGGCACGCATTCAGTGACCTCACAAAAGTAGGGGGAACACCACCTTCTGCGACTATAACTGGTCTACAAATCTTTGGATCAATGGCAATCACTGCGGCAGGACCCTTTGTCTCAGCAGGAATTGCATCTGCTCTCATTGCCGCCAAAGAAGGCTTTGCACCAAACACTGCACAACCTGCCGCACTCGATCTAGAAATGGGGTAACCTAATCGTTATAAAAACAGTAGTTTCAATACGGCTAACACACACTATGTTAGCCGTATTGAATTTAAAAAAATAAATATGCCGCACGATTAAATTCAAATTAATTAAGTGCTTGACAGCTTCAGGAAGAACTTGTTAAGTTTGCATTGAGACTACGAAGCTCAGCTTCTAGCCTTAAAATAAGCAGTAAAAAAAACAATCAACGTACGTCTAGGAGACAGTCATGAATACAAAAAAAATACTAAAAAATATCGCACTAAAAGGATTAATCTTGACCGCGATAGTAATTACTTCACCTCTGTTCCTTGCAGCTTGTAATAAAATTATACCAGGCACTTCTGGCTAATCTAAAATTTTGAAAAACCAATAGAAAAGGCGGAAATTTCCGCCTTTTCGTAAGTGATCACCCCTTGAAACTACATTGCCAAGCGTGATTTTTTCTTGCTATTTTTTCCAACTTGTATGACGCTATGCCTTGTTGCTAAGTAACCAGGATTGTTACCATGGAAAAGGCTGAAAAAATTAGGCTTTTAGAAGAAAA
>CAMAPQ010000022.1 GCA_945860125.1 Klebsiella pneumoniae | reverse complement strand
TTAATTCGTCACTTAAATAACCAAGGTTTTTCAATTTGACGGTTTTCTTGATAAGTAAGAATCTGCTCTTTAAAATTTAAACTTAAACCAATATCATCTAAACCATTCAATAAACACTGCCGACGAAAAGGCTCAATTTCAAAAGAAATAACGCTACCATTCACTTCGCTAATCTCTTGAGTTTGTAAATTAATCGTTAAAGAAAAACCTGGATAGTTAAGCGCTTTATCAAAAAAAGAAGCCACTTTTTCTTCTGATAAAGTAATCGGTAAAATACCATTCTTAAAACAATTATTATAAAAAATTTCAGCAAAACTAGGCGCAATAATACATTTAAAGCCATACTCAAGAAGCGCCCAAGGCGCATGCTCTCGGCTTGACCCGCAACCAAAATTACGTCGCGCAAGAAGAATATTAGCACCCTGATAAC
The DNA here is from genome assembly GCA_945860125.1 of Klebsiella pneumoniae. Lineage (GTDB taxonomy): Bacteria > Pseudomonadota > Gammaproteobacteria > Pseudomonadales > CAMAPQ01 > CAMAPQ01. Next base: position 35,360 of record CAMAPQ010000022.1, on the reverse strand, counting down.
AAGGCTTATTTAAAATAAAGTCAGGATTAATCGGCCGCTTTGAGCAATCCTGCCCTGATAAACCTTGATCTAAATAGCGCCAATCATCAAATAAATTCTGACCAAAACCGGTGCGTAAAATGGACTTTAAAAACTGCTTAGGAATAATTTGATCCGTATCAACATTAGCACGATCCAAAGGTGCAACCGTTGCCGTTAAAACTGTAAAAGCTTGCATAAAAAAATCTGCCTTAAAAATAAATTTAACTGTTTCTCGCATCAGCAAAGTGACCAGCTAATGCAGAAAGAGCGGCTGTTGCAGGGCTTACCAAATGAGTTCTTCCACCATAACCTTGGCGACCTTCAAAGTTGCGATTTGATGTAGAAGCGCAGTGTTCACCCGGCAAAATACGATCTGCATTCATGGCAAGACACATTGAACAACCAGGCTCTCGCCATTCAAAGCCAGCATCAAGAAAAATCTCATGCAACCCTTCTGCTTCCGCCTGCCGTTTTACCAGCCCAGAGCCTGGCACCACTAGCGCCTGCTTAACTGTTTTTGCAACTTTTCTGCCGTTAATCACAGCAGCGGCCACTCTTAAATCTTCAATACGTGCATTCGTACAAGAACCAATAAAAACACGATCAATACCAACATCCGCCATTTTCATGCCAGGCTTTAAATTCATATATTCATAAGCACGCTTAAAACCCTCGCGCTTTACAGCTTCATCAGCAGATTCAAAACTTGGTAAAGATTCATCAATATCAACAACCATTTCAGGAGAGGTTCCCCAGCTGACCTGAGGGGCTAATAAACCTGCATCAAGATAATATTTAAGATCAAAAGAAGCATCAAAATCTGAGTGTAATGTTTGCCAATATTTAATCGCCTTCTCCAAAAGTAACCCCGTCGGTGCCATTGGTTTTCCACGAACATAATTAATGGTAATTTCATCAACTGCAACCAGGCCAGCGCGAGCACCCGCTTCAATTGCCATATTACAAATAGTCATCCTGCCTTCAATCGATAAATCTGTAATTGCTTCACCCATAAATTCAATCGCAAAACCTGTGCCCCCAGCCGTGCCTATTTTACGAATAATGGATAGCACGATATCTTTTGAAAAAACCCCATAAGAAAGCTTGCCATTAACAATCATCGCCATATTTTTCATTTTTTGCTGAATCAAACACTGCGTTGCTAACACATGCTCAACCTCAGAAGTGCCAATACCATGGGCAAGGCACCCTAAAGCACCATGCGTGGAAGTATGGGAGTCACCACATACCACCGTCATACCAGGAAGAACCGCACCCTGCTCCGGGCCCACAACATGCACGATACCTTGCCTTGGATCATTCATGCCATATTGTGTAATACCAAAATCACGACAGTTCTGATCAAGCATTTGAACCTGTAAACGAGAAGTGGGATCTGTAATACCTTGATCACGACGCGTCGTTGGCACATTATGATCAGGCATCGCTAAATTTGCCGAAAGACGAAAAGGCTTGCGATGAGCAAGCTTTAAACCTTCAAAAGCCTGAGGAGACGTTACTTCATGGATAAGATGACGATCAACATAAATTAAAGAGGTATTATCTTCGCGCGTTACCACCAAATGATCTTGCCATAATTTGTCATATAATGTTTTTCCAACCACAAATATCTCCTTCTCACACTAACACTCAATATAAAAAATCAACTAGGTATAGTACAAAGTAGCATCTTCTCTACCTGCCTTGATAAAACCTTCACGCCTGTAATGACAGCTATCACACTTACCACAAGCTCTGCCATGCTGATCTGCGCTATAACAAGAAACCGTTAAACGATAATCCAACCCTAACGCTTGCCCTGCCAAAATAATCTGCTGCTTACTAAAATGAATAAGAGGTGTGACAATCGTAATGGGATGCGTATCAATACCTGCTACCGCCTCCACACCAAACTTTTCTACACCAAACTTAGTCGCAAGTGTTGCCATTTTTTGGAATGCGGCAATAAATTCAGGGCGACAATCAGGATAGCCTGAATAATCCACCGCATTAACGCCGATATAAATACGGCTTGCTCTAACAACTTCCGCCCAACCTAAAGCATATGATAAAAAAAGTGTATTACGGGCAGGAACATAAGTAACAGGAATCTGCGCATCATGCGCTTGATCATAATCCGGCACATCGATAGAGCGATCCGTCAAAGCAGAACCTTGCAAATAAGCACTATCAATACGAATAACTTTATGCTCACAAACTTTCATTGTTTTAACAATTTTTTCTGCGCACAATAATTCAACGGCATGTCTTTGACCATAATCAAAGCTTAAAGCATAGACTTCATCAGAATCACGACACGCCATCGCCAAGCAAGTCGTAGAATCTAAACCACCAGAAAAAAGAACAACTGATCTTTGAATATCTTTCATAGAAAACTTACTTGCCTTGGGCATTGCCCCACAAATACTTATGTAATTGAATTTGTATTCTCACACTGCTTAACCGATCAGCTAGCATCCACTCAGCCAAAATAGTTGGCGATAAAACACCAAAACTGGGTGAAAACAATAAATGAGCCACTCTATTTTTTAAGCTAAATTCATCTATTTTAAAACGAGCCCAATCGTAATCTTTACGATCTGCAATCACCCATTTTAGTTGATCTGTTTTTTTAATAAAATTAAGGTTGGCTTCTAGGTTGCGGTGCATTTCACCAGAGGAAGGCGTTTTTAAATCCATCACAGTACAAACACGTGGATCAACATGCTCAATTGACATAGCGCCAGATGTTTCAAGAGAAACCTCATAGCCTGCATTGCACAACAAAGTAAGCAAGGTCAAACACTCTTTTTGCGCCAAAGGCTCACCACCTGTTACCGTGACAAATCTTGGCTGGTAACGCGCTACCTCACTTAAAATATGTTGCAAAGTTTCACTATGGCCACCCTGAAAAGCATAGGCGGTATCACAATAGTTACAACGAAGAGGACAACCTGTGAGACGAATAAATACAGTAGGCAGGCCAACGGTTGCAGCCTCCCCCTGTATTGAATAAAAAATTTCGGTAATCCGCAGCGTTTCGATCGACATTTACTGAATCACTTGCCAAGCATTTAACCAAGAAAATTGATAGCCATGATAATCAAGAAAACCGCCAATTGTAATCAATACACGCGCCATTGCAACAAAAGAATCAGGGATCGTAATACGAAAGGCGCGCAGCTGCGAGAGTAAATCAGTAAGACTATCCGCAACATCGCTCCCTGGTTTTGACTGATGCTTAGAGGTAATAAAAAGTGAGAGTTTCTCAAGCATTTTTTTATTCATACCTTTAAAACCTGCTTCTTTAAAGCAAATATCTAAAGGCTCCTGAGTGTAACCCATCACACGCAAAATCAAACGCACAAAATTTCTGCGCTCTTGCTCACTCAAACTAGCAATCAAACCATAGTCCAGGATAGCAATCTGCTTATTCTCACAAACTAGAAAATTACCAGGGTGCGGATCCGCATGATAAACACCAAAACTCATAATTTGCTGAACAAAGCTGTTACCCAAAAGCTTAAGTACCGCTTCAATAGACTCACTATGATCAGGATTTTCGACATATTCTCTAAGCGGTATACCATCAATCCATTCCGTCACAATAATTTCTTGTGAGCAATAATCAGGGAATAATCTAGGAACGCGAATACCGGCATGATGAACAAACATTGCAAAACGCATTTGATTATGAACTTCATGGGTAAAATCAAGCTCACTAATCGTCATTTCAACTAACTGCTTTGTAATCTGCTTAACATCAACTTCTCTAATCCAAAAATCTAAGATAGAAGCCAGACCCTTAAAAAAAATCGCATCCTGCTCAAAAAGTTTCACGACGCCTGGGATGCGAACCTTGACAGCAACCCACTCGCCAGTAAGCAATTGTGCCTTATAGACTTGAGCCACTGAAGCAGTTGCAATGGGTACAACATCAAACCTATGAAATCGTTTTTCCCACTCATCACCCCACCATTTTTGAAAAGTAGGAATGACGCGCCCTAAAACAACAGAAGGCGCGCGATCCTGCATGGTTTGCAATTTATGAATGTATTCGCTTGGAAAAATATCAGGGCGACAGCTTAAGAATTGCGCAAATTTAACCCACGTCGCCCCATTCTGCTGACAAACTTGCCGAACAATTTCCGCACTTTTAATATGCGCTTCTGAAAAATCGTCACTAAACGTTGTTGGCTCAGGAACATCAGCAGTATTTTTACTGCTTATTTTTTTTTTCTCTTTGCGATAAATTTTTTCGATATCTTTCAGTCCTTTTAAAGCACGAATATAGCGATCTCGCCCTTCAATGACCTGATAGACCTCACCCAAAACTCTAAAATATTTATTCTCCACACTGCAACCTAATCCCGCCAATTTAAAGAAAGAACCCGCTTATTCTAGCGTGATTTGTAAGATTACACCATGCGCGACCTTAAACTTATGAAGAATATTGCTTTATTACAGCTCTTTTTGTGCACGAACAAAAGGATTGTGATGCTTTTCTTGGCCAATCTGCGTTTCAGGGCCATGCCCTGTAATCACGATAAGCTGCTCATCCAAACTATAAATTCTTTCTTGAATCGATTTTTCAATTTGGCTAAAATCCCCCCCCGGCAAATCAGTGCGGCCAATTGAACCTTTAAAAAGCGTATCACCTGCAATAAGCAAATTTAAAGACTCAAATAAAAAACTCACCGAACCTGGCGTATGACCCGGCGTATGTAGCGTTATGCCATTTGCAACTGATAACGCATCCTCATCTTTTAACCATCGATCAGGATCAGGAATGACCACAGGGGGAATACCTAGCATCTGACACTGAAAATCCACAGCCTTCCATAAAAAAGTATCCGCCTGATGCAAATATAACGGCGCACCTGTTTTTTCACGCAAAATACCTGAGGCGAAAAAATGATCAAGATGTGCGTGAGTATGTAAAATCGCAACGAGCTTAAAATGATTTTCTTCTAAAATGGTTAAAATTTTATCGGCATCTCCGCCTGGATCAATTACAATGGCGTGTCCCGTTACACGATCACCAATAATTGTACAGTTACAAGATAAAGGGCCAACAGGAAAAGTTAGCCTGAGATGTTGCGTATTCGTCATGTTTATCTGGCCTCTTAAAAAAAACATTCTGCTAGAATAATCTTAGTGTTGCTTTTTTTAAACATGATTCACTTTTATTTATTGTATTTTTTAATCCTAACTTTTACTCCTAATTTGAAGCGCTAAATGAAGGCATATCCACAGCAAGCATTTATTACCCGCTGCCCACAGTGCCAAACATATTTCAGGTTGTTTCCAGAACAACTTGAAGCAGCTGATGGTATGGTGAGATGCGGTACGTGCCTTGCTATTTTCAATGCGCATGAAACGCTACTACCTGTCTCCACATTACAACACACGTCCATTACCCTTGAAGATATTGAAAATAATCTCTTCACAGAATATAACTTAGGCGAAATAAACCGCGAAGAAGAGGCGATTGAAGACCAGTCTCTTTCTATTGAAGCTTTCCTACCAAAAGAAGCACAACGCTTTAATTCTCCCCCAAAAAAAGAAGCGCCATTTAGTCGCAGCGATGACTTTGTCAACAGTCAATCATTACTCAATAAACTTGATACAGATATTTGGGAGTTCGATCTTGCCTTAAAAAAAGATCATATCAGCCAAGTAAGGCAAGCCATTCCGATCAATGATGATGAAATCACAAAAAACTTCAAGCCTTTTAAAGAGAACGTGAGCAACCATGAGATACTCAGCGAACCACCATCACAGATAGAATCATCATTCTTGAAAGATCTTGCAAAGATCAAAAAAAAGTCAGAAAAATCACAAAAAAATATTAAAAAACAAGAAATACAAGCTGCGTTATCTCAATACCCGCAAAATAAAAACAACATTAATACTACCGAAAATAGACTCATTGAAACGCCCTCAACAACAATTGCAGCCAATGAATCTGCGGTGGTCACGCACCATGCGCCTTCTGTTAAACCCAAGCTTTCTACCGACATAAAACCTTCTACTGACATAAAACCTTCTACTGACATAAAACCTTCTACCAACAAGAACAGCACTGTAAACGAAGAGAACTTAGATCACCATGTTAAAAAAACCTACCCCAGCATGCGCAAAAAAAATGCGGCCTTCTTATTAAAAGATGTCTCGCACGATCCTATCGAAATGCAAATACATAAAAACCAATCCCATTCCTCTCGTTTTATCAAGTGGGGGCTCGGCATTACTTTTATTGCCGCCTTACTTATTGCCCAGCATTTTTATTCAAATTTTGAAGCGCTTGCACTAGATCCTTCTCACCGCCCGATGTATGAAAATATCTGCACACTACTAGGATGCCAATTGCCAGAACAAAAGGATCTTTCCAAAATAAAAGCAAATAAATTAGTCGTCAGAATGCACCCAGAAAAGCCTGGCATTTTAATTGTTGATGCTATTATTATTAATGCTGCTGCTTATGGACAACCCTTCCCGAAAATTCAATTATCTTTTTCTGATGTGAGCAATACACAAACGATTACCCAGATTTTTCCAGCAGAAATATGGAAAGGGGCGGCACTTAAAAAAATAAGCAATATGCCACCCAACTCACCCATTCAGATTTCAATTGAAGCTAAAGATCCCGGTCCACATGCGCCCAATTATCAAATCAATTTTTTAAAATAATAAACCTTTTTTTCAACAAAAAGACTATGTTAGACTCACCCTTGGGTGCCTTTTGATCATGGCTTTTACCGGCCATCTTATATAGCAATATAGATAAAAAGGCATTCTTAAAAGGAATGCGAGCATTTAGAGCAGGGATTTGTCTAAATGACTAGTTGTACTGCGAAACATTATTTTTCTGGGTAAAGCTAGTAATGGTCTCAACCTGCGCGCCAATGTTCAGGAAAGTTTTAAATATTAGAAGGAGTAAATGGCGGCATGAATGACTTAAGAACAAACGATGCAATTTCTCAAGCAATTACAGATGGTCAAACTGCCAACCAGACAATGAGTAGAGACTATGTCCATCCTACCGCGCCATCATCGGTAGCTGAATCAACCTCAAATGATAATCAAAAAGAGTCGCTGGGTGATGCCCACACTCTCAGAGATCATGTTGAACTTGCTATGAGGAATTATTTTTCTCATCTTGATGGTCAGCCAGCAAGCGATATTTATGAAATGGTCCTAAATGAAGTGGAAGCGCCTTTGCTTGAAACAGTTCTGCAATATACAGAAAATAATCAAACAAAAGCTGCCTTGCTACTTGGCCTCAACAGAGGCACTTTACGAAAAAAGCTTAAAAAGCACGGGATCCCTCACTAGAGAAACTGAACCTTTCAGTCGTAACCCTTGACTTATTCCCTCATTCCCGCGAAAGCGGGAATTGAGATTTCCAGCTTAGTTTCCTTACAACAAAGCTGGAAATCTTTGCGTAAGTCCTAAAAAATAGAATCATATACCCAAAGTAATTGGAATCACGGTGAGGCGGCAAGAGCGTGAACCCCATGAGCATAGATAAACTCTGTGATTGGGGTGAGTGAGCGCTGCCAACAATGCCGTGTTTTCAAGTACGAAGGGTTATAATCAATCTGGTAATTGCTACTCAAGCTGCATAGAATACGCGCTCTTTAGAATCAGACAAATTTCTTGGGAGTTTCTCTTATGCAACAAGATCACACGCAGCAACATCACGGCCTTGCGCAAATTAAACGCGCATTAATTAGCGTATCCAATAAAAATAAACTGGTTCCTTTTGCAAAATTACTCAGCGCACGTAACATTGAAATTTTAGCAACGGGTGGCACCTACCGTTTACTTGAAGAAAATAATATTCCCGTCACAGAAGTTTCTTCCTATACCGATTTCCCTGAAATGATGGAAGGACGCGTTAAAACATTACACCCCAAAATTCATGGCGGTATTTTAGCAAGAAGAGGACAGGACGAAGCCATTATGGCTGAGCATGCAATCAAGCCCATTGATCTTGTTATTGTTAATCTTTATCCCTTTGTTGAAACCATTAAAAACGGCGATGCAACGTTAGCAAATGCGATTGAAAATATCGATATTGGCGGCCCGACTATGATTCGCTCGGCGGCTAAAAACTTTAAAGATGTCGCGATAGTCGTGGATCCTACAGATTATGAAAAAATCAGCCAAGCGCTTACTGAAAATAATAATCATCTTGACCTATCTCATCGCTTTGCTTTATCAAAAAAAGCTTTTCAACATACCGCAACGTATGACGCAAATATTGCCAATTATTTAGGCCAAATAAAGTGGGCGGAAGATCAAGCTTACGACAGCATTCCAGAAAAAGTAGCCTTTAGTGAAGTATTGAATCTCACCTTCACCAAAGAAGCTGATTTACGCTATGGTGAAAATCCACACCAAGCTTCAGCACTTTATACTTATCCTGAACCGCTTGCTCATACTGTCATCACGTCAAAATTTGAACAAGGTAAATCCCTTTCTTATAACAATATAATGGATGCAGATGCGGCATGGGAATGCGTCTGCCAGTTTGATTTACCCGCTTGCGTCATTGTTAAACATGCTAATCCTTGCGGTGTTGCTATAGCACATGATGCGTTACAAGCTTACTTAAAAGCCTATGAAACAGATCCTGTCTCAGCTTTTGGCGGCATTATTGCTTTTAATATTGAAATAGATGAAAAAACAGCAGAAAGAATGATTCAGAATCAGTTTATTGAAGTCATTATTGCGCCTGCCATTCATGAAAAAGCACTTAAACATTTTCAAACAAAGCCTAATATACGCGTGTTAAATACAGCAGGGAAATTGATTAGGAATGATAGAAAAGATTATCGCCCTGTGAATGGCGGCATGTTGGTACAAGATAAAGATCAACATATTTTAAAACGTTGCGATCTTAAAGTTGTTTCAAAACGTGCACCGACAGAACAAGAAATAGAAGATCTGCTCTTTGCTTGGTCAGTTGTAAAATTTGTAAAATCAAATGCAATTGTTTATGCAAAAGATCAGCGCACGATCGGCATTGGGGCTGGGCAAATGAGCCGTGTTCATAGTGCGAAAATTGCTCAAATTAAAGGCCAGGAAGCAATGCTATCTATTTTAGGGTCAGTCATGGCCTCTGATGCTTTTTTCCCTTTTAGAGATAGTATTGACGCAGCACGTGAAGCAGGTGTGAGTGCAATTATTCAGCCTGGTGGTTCAATGCGAGATAATGAAGTTATTCAAGCCGCAGATGAAGCTAATATTGCAATGGTCTTAACGGGTATTCGACATTTTAAACATTAATCAATTTTATTTTAGATTCAAAGAACAAGACTTTAGAGGCATGACATGATGAATATTTTAATTATTGGTAATGGTGGACGCGAACATGCAATGGCATGGAAAATAGCGCAATCACCTCAAGTAACGCATATTTTTGTCGCACCAGGTAATGGCGGCACAGCAATAGAAAAAAAAGTTGAAAATATTCCTATTACAAGCACAAACATAACGGAACTTGTTGCTTTTGCTAAAGCACAGTCAATAGCGCTAACGATTGTAGGTCCAGAAGCACCCCTTGTTTTAGGCATTACAGATGCTTTTGAAAAAGAGGGGCTACTTTGTTTCGGGCCTAGCTTACGTGGTTCAGAGCTAGAAGGCAGCAAAGCGTTTACCAAAGATTTCCTTGCCCGTTACAACATCCCTACCGCTCAATATGGCAATTTTTTTGATGTGCAAGATGCCTTAAAATATATTGAAAATCACCCTTACCCTTTAGTGATAAAAGCGAGTGGATTAGCTGCAGGTAAAGGCGTCATAATCGCTGAAAATGCAGCAATAGCACAAGCAACTATTCGTGACATGCTTGAAAAGCATGCCTTTGGTGAAGCGAGCAAATGTATTGTGATTGAGGAGTTTCTACAAGGCGAAGAAACGAGTTTTATTGTTGTAACAGATGGCGATAAAGTTATTCCGCTTGCGACCTCGCAAGATCATAAAACAAGAGATGACGGTGATAAAGGCCCTAATACAGGTGGTATGGGCGCCTACTCCCCTGCACCACTTGTAACGCCTGAACTTGAAGAAAGAATTATGAGGGAAGTGATTTATCCTACCTTGGCAGGTCTTAGAAAAGAAAATCGCCCTTATAAAGGCTTTTTATATGCCGGCTTAATGATTAATAAAAACAATGAGCCTAAAGTTCTAGAATTTAATTGTCGCCTAGGTGATCCTGAAACTCAGCCTATTCTTTTTAGGTTAAAAAGTGATTTAGTTGAGTTATGTCTTATGACTTTAACAAACAGGCTAGATGAATACATTATTGAATGGGATAGCCGACCTGCCATCGGTGTTGTCATTGCCTCAAAAGGCTATCCTGATGCTTATCCTTCAGGTGATATCATTCGTAATATTCCAATAGAAACGACCACCCAAAAAGTATTTCAGGCAGGAACACGCAGGGAAGATAATGAAACGCTATCTGATGGCGGTCGTGTTTTGTGTGCAACAGCGCTTGGCAATAATTTAAAACAAGCTAAAAAAGCGGCCTATGAGCTTGTTCAACAGATTGAATGGGAAAATAAATTTTACCGCAGCGATATCGGTGATAAGGCAATTTAAACCAGCGCTGTTCGTGCTGAGCTTGTCGAAGGATAGGCGTTAAGAACCCTTCGACAAGCTCAGGGCGAACGGGAAACTAAAACTAAAACTAAGATATATTAGCCCTATAAGGGGCGTGATATTTTACAAAAATAAGGCCGTTAGCGCAGGATCTTTTACCTGTCGTTAAATTAACCCCAGCTAAAAAAATACCTTGTAATAAAAAAAACTTAATAAACCACTATAATTATAAAAAAAGAGAAAATTATGCAGCCACTACACTCTGCCAGCTCTAAACCTGTAATCACTGACATCGCTTATAAACGTAACAGTGAAACAAATAAGCTCGAATCAATTGAAATTACTTCAAACCTGCCCAATGCTCGGGTAAGTTGCAGACTAAAAACATACGAACCAATGCGCACGGCAAGCGGCATCGCTTACCTGCCTAAAATTCGCAAACTCTTTGTTGAAACAGATGAGAATGCTAAACATATTTTATCCATGGCAGATATTGCTGCGATTGATACGCAAAAAGATAGCCAAAAAATATCACTACAAAGCCCTCATTTTAAACAAACGCTTCATCTTGTCCGTCATTATGCAAGGCTTTTAAAGCTTCAACCTAAAGAGGTTATCACGCTTATTAAAGGTATCATTGAAAATGACAAGCGCTTTCAAAAAGAGTCTTATGATTTAAGTGAAGAAACAACAGAACATTTTGAGTCGCCTCAGCGCTCGCTCAATAGTTGTTTGGCACTTATTGAAGCTAAAATAGATAAAGTTAAACCTTATGATAGGCAAATTCAAAACGGTCTCTACCAACGTTTTACTGCTTCTCTTGCCAAAACAAACCAACCCATAGAAAAAATACTTAAGTTATTAAGCAATGATTTATCTTCTTTAATCGATAGACCTATTGATTGTTATATACCAAATGCTGAAAACCCCTCATCACGTTATGAGCAACACTTTGGCACATTAACTGCGTTTGAAAGTGCTGCAAATTCTGATCAAGATGATAAAAAAGTTATACACGTGATGAATCCCCACATTACACCCAGCAGTGTTGCAATCAAAAGCCCATCCTCTTGCTATGACCATAAAAAACAAAACTGGGGACTTGGCTCAATCATTAACGGTAATCAACTAACGATTGGTCGCTCAGGCCGCAGTGATAGCATAGAAAAACTAGAAGAATTACTTATTTATAACGCAACTCAAGCACTATCGGCTAATAAAGGCAATGTCGCAGGTGCCACTGGTTTTAATACGCAAGGTGAATTCCAGATGGTCATTACTTCTGCGCTGGATCTTAATCATCTTAAAATGATGGTAACTTTCGTTAAAGAAAAAGTCTTAAGTTTAAAAGGTGAAAATGAAAGAAAATCAATTCATAAAATGAATAAGTCAATTAATACTCTCTTTCCGAAAGGTCAGGATGTTATTCATAAAAATGTGATGGTTGAAGTTGACGGCAAAAAAGTTATTCAAAATATTGCCATAAAAAAACCATTATTAATGAATATGGTTATGTCAGGACAGAGCGGATCTGCGGCTAATATTATTAGCGCACGAAAATTGAGCCATAAAACACATAATATTTTCTTGCAACAAATGATCACAGCATTCAGTACACCTAAAAACCCTGAATCTTTCACTACAGAAGAAACGATCGCACGTGTCAGAACACTTAATGTTTTACAACAGCATTTGCCAGCAAAAGAAAAAATGAATTTACTCGCAAACAACCCAGAAATATGGAGCAGCTTGCAAACAGAACAATACCTTGCCTTAGAAGCTTTAAGTTTAATGGTTAGCGGCAAAACATTAGAAGGTGCAAACCGTCTTACAGGAAAGAATGATTCAGCGCATGAGTTTATTTTACACAGAGCCTTAATCAACTTATGCGGCTTTGCCCACACGGTGCAATGCAAAAGCGGGCAGGATAGAACACTCACAATGTTAAGTTTGGCAATCGCTTATGACGCTAATAAACTTGTTCATAAAAAAGAATTTTTCAATTCATCTGCACATTTTGTAGAACACTTTACCGCTGCCGCACATAAATTTGGCAAAAATGTCGCTATGGCTGCACGGGGTAAATTCTCAATTAAATGGTCTTCACATTTTATACCACGTAATTTTTATCGCCCTGAAAATAACACGAGTGAAATTGGTAAGCTAAAATGGCTTGATGCACTTTCAATTAAAAAAGATTCATCCTCATCTGACACTGACTCCAACGTAGGCTAAAATAAAAAAAGAAAAAGTTTTGTAGCAAAGAAATAAAAGGAAAGCATATGGAATGTGCGCTTGAGTTTAGAGAGATTGAAGCTAGTTATCATGAATTTAAAGTACTCAACAATATTTCCTTTAACGTTAAAAAAGGGTCTTTCTTTAGCCTAATTGGCCATAACGGCGCAGGAAAATCAACCCTACTTAAATGTTTATTAGACTTTTATAAAGTGGATAAAGGCACCATTTTTATCATGGAAAAACCGCACTTTATGCCAGAAAGCAGGCGTGTTTTAAGTTATTTACCAGAACGCTTTATGCCGCCCGCACATTTAAAAGGTGTGGAATTATTACGCTATATTCTTACCTTGCACGGCAGCACACCTTCAGAAGAAAAAATACGCGCAATGATGGATGCGCTTGAATTACGTGAAAGCGCACTTGCTCAATCAACACGCACTTATTCCAAAGGAATGGCACAAAAATTGGGCCTTGCCATTTCTTTTCTGTGTGAAAAACCACTTCTTATTTTAGATGAACCAATGAGCGGGCTTGATCCCAAAGCAAGAGTGTTGGTAAAAAATCAAATCAAGCAATTAAAAGAAAAAAATACCACCGTATTTTTTACCTCTCATTCCTTGAGCGATGTTGAAGAGTTAGCAGATGAAATGGCCATTTTAGATAATGGCGATATATTATTTCAAGGCACGCCTGATGAATGCAAAGATGCCTTTGAGGCCTCAAGTTTAGAACAGGCATTTATGAACTGTATTGCGCCTGCGCTTAACTAATTTTAAGGGTTATTTAATAAAAATTGACGCTTTCAATAGGCATGACTACGCTTATTAATGAGGAAAAGATAATAGGAATTTAAAGCGGAACACTCTTAAAAAATTCAAAAAATTCAAAAAATTCAAAAAATTCAAACTAAGCAATTAAGGATAGAAAATGAAACTTAAAATTAAAATTCCCTTACTCAACTTATCAATGGCAATTATCCCAGCCCTGATAATTGGTGGTTCATCATTTTTTATCAGCACACAAAGTGTGGATAACATTATTCACACCTCAACAGAAAATCAACTCGCTGCTTTCAGAGAAGTTAAAACAGCGCAAATTGAAAGCTACTTTAAATTTCTAGAACAGCAAATGCTTATTTTTGCAGATTACAACGTGATTATTGACGGTGCTGAAGCACTCACCAGTGCCTTTAATAAAGCAGACGTGAATATAACGCCTGAAATAAAAGACCAATTGCTAACCTACTATAAAAATGATTTCACAGAAAAATATAAAGAAAAGAACCTAAATAAACCACCTGAATTAGACCAAGTCATTCAAAAATTAAGTGATCGCGCGCTTTATTTTCAATATCACTATATTAAAACCAATGCAAATGTATTGGGTGAAAAACATAAGCTAGATAGAGCCGCGCAAGAAAGCAGTCAATACAGTGAAATACATGAAAAACTTCATCCGCATGTAAGACACTATTTAGAAGCTTTCGGCCTTTATGATGTGTTTATTGCAGATATTGAAACAGGTAATGTGGTCTACACCGTATTTAAAGAGCTCGATTTTTCAACCAACTTAATAAATGGCCCCTATAGCGATACAAAACTAGCCGAAACATTTAGAAAAGCATTAGCGCTTACTGAACCTGGTGCGGTTATTTCTGAGTTTTCACCTTATAAACCTTCTTATGAAGATGCTGCCGCTTTTATTGGTGCACCTATTTATAAAAATGGCAAAAAAATTGCTGTCCTCATGTTTCAACTGCCCATTGATAAAATCAATGGCGTTATGACAAGCGATGGCAAATGGGAGAGCGTTGGTTTTGGTAAAACGGGTGAATCCTACCTTGTTGGTTCTGATTTCTTAATGCGCAATCAAAGTCGCCTGCTTACAACAAATAAAGATAGCTTTTTAAGCACCATGCTTGATCTTAATAAAAAGGAAGAGGTGCAAAATATTACGCGTCTTATCGGCGCTAAAAACTCAACCATCGGTTTACAAACCGTAAAAAATACCGCGGTTGAAGAAGCCTTAAAAGGGAACAAAGGCTTTACAATAACCCAAAACTATTTAGGAAAAGAAGTTATTTCAGCTTATGGACCTTTTGAGTTTATGAATCTTAAATGGGCAATGATGACTGAAATTGAAAGTCAAGAAGCCTATACTGCATTAGGGACAGTTACTCAGAAAATTTTAGCCAGCACAGGCGCAATACTAGGGATTGTGATTTTTTTATCCGCTATTATCAGTCGCATTTTTAGCAGAAGCATTGTAAAGCCGATTGAACTTGCTAATTATAATATGGCTGATATCTATCAAGGTGATGGCGACTTAACGAAAAGACTTCCTATCTTAAGCAATGATGAAATAGGCGATATGGCTAAAAACTTTAACGGTTTTGTAGAAAAAGTGCAGGTGACGGTTACCATGGTTGCCCATGCGCTAGACAGCTTAACAAAAGCTGCAAAACAAGTTGAGCTTGCCTCAGGGAATTTAAGCACCAGTACCAATCAGCAAGCTGCAAGCATTGAAGAAACCTCCGCGGCTTTAGAACAAATGCATGCTTCCATTCAACAAAACGCTTCTAGTGCTAAAAACACCGATAAAATTGCTGAAAAAGCCGCGATTGATGCACAAGAAGGCGGTGAAGCCGTAGCAGAAACTATTTCTACTATGCGTGAAATTGTCGCCCGCATTCAAATTATTGATGACATTGCACATCAAACTAATTTACTTGCACTCAATGCTGCTATTGAATCAGCAAGAGCAGGCCAGCATGGACGTGGGTTTGCAGTGGTTGCAACAGAGGTAAGAAAACTAGCGGAAAGAAGCCGTGTGGCTGCTGAAGAAATTAGCAAATTAGCGGCTAAAAACTCAAGCATTGCTCAAAAAGCAGGTGATATTTTAGAAACAATGCTGCCCGGCATTCAACAAACGGCGCATCTTGTGCAAGAAATTGCACAAAACTGTGATGAGCAAGCTTTATCAGTGGGTCAGGTTAATACAGCCATGGAACTAATTGATCGCTCAACGCAGCAAAATGCCGCAGGCACTGAAGAGCTCAGTGCAACGGCAAGCCAAATCAGGCAGCAAGCAGAAGAAACGATGCAGATTATTAGAAAATTCAAGTTTGAAGCTTAAGCCTCATTCCCCCGTTCGTACTTCGACAAGCTCAGTATAAACGGGTAAAAGCTCAGGGAAGCAATCAGAAAAACCTAATAGGACTTTACGCAAAATCGCCCAGCTTTGTTGTCCTGCCTCGCCGTACAGCGTGTACTGTCTTCGTCAGGACGCCTTGCTGGAACAATTCTGCGTAAGTCTTACCTAAGATAGGTTATCCCAATCTTCTTCATAAGTAACCTCATCAAGGCTTTCAAACTCTTCTTGCCCACCATTTAAATTAAGACCTGCTTCAGGATCTTCATCTTCTAAATCTTCATCATCTTCGTCTTCTAAATCTTCATCATCTTCTTCATCGAAGTCGTAATCTTCGTCATCTTCTTCATCCAAGTCATAGTCTTCATCATCTTCATCAAGCAACTCTTCGTCTGCATCCTCTTCATAATCATCGTCATCTTCATCTTCATCTTCATCTTCATCAAGATCATCATCGATTTCTTCATCATATTGATTGGCGTGATATTGCTGGTTATGCATAAGCTCTCCTTTGTTTTTTAATCAAAATAGTCAAGAAAATACGATCGTTTTATTACCATTTACAATAATTCTATCTTCCAAGTGCCAATTGACCGCTTGGGCTAAAACATTTCTTTCGACATTACGCCCTTTTTCTTTCAGATCATTCACATCATCACTATGTGAAACATGGGCAACATCCTGATTGATAATAGGCCCCATATCAAGCTCTTTTGTAACGTAGTGCGCTGTTGCACCAATAATTTTCACACCACGCTCATGCGCCTGAAAGTAAGGATTAGCACCAACAAAAGCAGGCAAAAATGAGTGATGAATATTAATAATTTTATTCTCATAACGAGATACAAAATCTTCACTTAAAACCTGCATATAACGCGCAAGCACAACAAGATCCGCTCGCCCATTAAGCAACGCTAAAATGTTCTTCTCTACCTCTGCCTTATTAGCACCAGTGTCCGCACTATCCATACTAGAAGAAACAGGAATATGGTAGAAGGGAACATTAAAACTTTCCACTGTATTTTTTAAATCCGCATGATTACTTAAAACAAGCGTCACTTCTGCTTCCATTTCCCCGCGCGACCAACGCCATAACAACTCATTTAAAACATGGTCATATTTTGAAACCAAAATAGCTACTTTTTTAACATCGCGCGAAAAACTAATACGCCAATCCATCTCATACCGCGCCGCAACCGTATCTTGAAAAGATTGATAAAGTAAAGTGCGCGATAAATCAAGATGGGGGGTCTGAAACTCAAGGCGCATAAAAAAACGCCCCCCTTCTGGATCTGTAGAATACTGATCCAGCGCCGTAATATTGGCGCCATGATGAAATAAAAAATTAGACACTGCCGCCACAATTCCAGGGCCATCAGCACAGGAAATCAGCAAGCGTGCTGTTGTATCACGTAACATACCAAACGACCTTTAATTTGGAAATAAAACGGAATCAATTTTGCGCGGATTTTATCACTACTAATAAAAAAGTTTCCAGAATTAATCTGGAAATTTTTTTGGCCCGCGCATAAAACCTACTAAAAAATAATATCCCATTAAAATAATCAGAAAAAAGTGGTTTAAACCACCCCCCGCTTTCTTAACCTCGCCACTCAAATGATGATCATTAAAACTCAAATTATCTTCTGTGTTATTCGTTACAGAAGCAGCAACAGAAGGATTAGACGTAACATGACTCATCCCCTCATCTGAAAAGTTATCCTCAGCGTGTTGATCAACACCTTTACTTGTCACGCCATAAAAATGATTAAGCCCCTCAAAACCAGCTTGTGTGGTTGAGTATTCAATATTAAAAGAAACTTCTTCACCTGCTTTCAGCGTACCAAGATCACAACTCACTTCTTTTGCTTCATCACTTAAATGGCAAGCCTCAGGCATGATTGACGGCTCATTCTTTACGGACTTTACGGAAAGCAAAAGCGCCTCGCTAAAGTAATGGCTAAATAAAACATGCTGTGCATCGCGAGGGCCCTTATTTTTTATCGTTATTTTAACTGAAGCAATGAGATCGGCGTAACTCACCGTATGGGTTAAAACAAGATCCACTAAATCACCCCAACCAATATCACTTAAAACAGCTGCCCCCAAATCAAGCGAATGTTGAGGCGCAAGATAATGAGCCGCCATTAACTGAGCAGGCCGTAAAGTATGATCAAAATGACTCAAGCTTGATCCACGCTCATAAGACTTTGGCGCATAAATTAATACATGCTGATCTTGCTTACCTTGCAACAAATTATTTGATGCAATTAAACCCGCCTCACCCACCCAATGCACATGACTTTCATCCACCATCGCCGCTGCGCGAATTGTATCTTCTGCCTTCTCAAAAAGCATAAGGTTGCTACTCGTATGATGCTCAAGATAACGAGAGAACGTATCAGCATAGCCTTGCCCTGTTGAATCAACAATAGAAAAAGCACCTCGATAATCAATAAGACTTAAAAAGCCCAAAGCATGGCTTAACTCGTGTAACGTTACACTGATAAAATCAACATGAAAGCCAGCTGCTTTATTAAAGCCATAATAAAAACCAATGTCACCTAACACGTTTGGCGTATCAACATCTTCATTAATCAGCACATCAAGATCACAGCCCCCCGCCTCACCAATAAGATCTTTATTCGCTAATTTATCAGCTAAAGCAGAAGGATATAAAATATGTGGAACGGGTGCGCCAATAAAATCAGTAAAATAAAAAGAAGCAGCACCCGTGGCTAAAGTAGCTGAATTCAAGCTGCCACCGAACGAACTAAAAACAGGACATACCTTAATATCAATGGGGCTATCAATTGTGAAGGCAATGAGCTGAAGCACCTTTTCAAAAGCACGTTGTCTTTGTTCACCCAGCGTCAAGGCATTATTGCCACCCACTTCGACTTGCGGCTGCTGTGAATAAAATCCTCTTTTTTCATCTTGTTCTACTGAGGCATAACGAACGGTAAACGTGGCTAGAGCTTGCGCTTTATGTAACGGCATACTGCACATCATAGCAATCATATAAAATGAAGCTGGGGAAAATAAAAAAATATGCTTTGTTTTTAGGCCCATCATTGCTATACATACTCATTTTGTCTTTATAATCCAGTGTAGATCGTAATAAATTTTTTACCGCAAGGAATGAGATTGAATACCTTAAGTGTAATATTGCTGAGCAATCTAATTTTGCTAAATACTGTGCTGATAAATCATTTTATTTTTACTAAACCGTTAGGCTTATCTGTGTTTAGGGGGGGCTCAAATAAATTAGTGCCTTCTTTGAGCTTAGCGTTCGCCACAACTTTTATTTTAACGCTCTGCTCTATTTTGAGCTTTCTTGCGGATAATTATATTTTAAAGCCGTTAGATATCGGCTATTTGCGCATACTAACAGTCATCTTTGTGATTATGTTTTCTATACAATTTACTAAAGTTTTCATCAAAAAATTTAGCGCTTTGCTGCATCGCCCCTTGATTACCTCTATGCCTTTAATGACACTCAATTGTATCGTGCTAGGTGTTGCGTTACTTAGTATCAAAAAAGAATTAAATAGCGCTGTTACCTCTGCACTTTATGGCTTTGGTGTTGGTATTGGCTTTTCAATTACCTTAATTTTATTTTCAGCCATTCATGAAAGAGTGGCTGTTGCGGATGTACCACAACCGTTACAAGGGGCGGCTATTAGCATGATGACAGCCGGTATCATGTCTCTTGCTTATATGGGTTTTACAAGCATGCTTTCACTTTAAATAGAACTTACGCAAAATGTAATATACCCAAAGTAATTGGAATCACGCGGAGGCGGCAAGAGCGTGAACCCCATGAGCATAGATAAACTATGTGATTGGGGTGAATGAGAGCTGCCAACAATGCCGTATTTTCAAGTACGAAGGGTATAAAAGGGAGAAAAGGCGGTGTCTGTGGGTCTTATGAATGATTCTATTGTTAATCAGATTGATAAAATCCTGCCGCAAACGCAATGTGGTCAATGTAGTTTTCCAGGTTGCAGGCCTTACGCAGAAGCGATTGCCAAGGGCGAGCCACACAATCAATGCCCACCAGGGGGCGATAAAGTCATCCGTGAACTGGCAGTTTTATTAAACCGTGAAGTCTTGCCACTTAACCCAGAACACGGCACACATAGTGAAGAAAAAAAAGTGGCTTTTATTCGAGAAGAAGACTGCATTGGCTGCACTAAATGTATTCAAGCCTGTCCTGTCGATGCAATCATTGGTGCTGCCAAACAAATGCACACGGTTATTATTGATTTATGTACTGGTTGTGATTTATGCGTTGAACCTTGCCCTGTTGACTGTATCGAAATGCATCCCTTAGCCGTTACACCCCAAACTTGGGGATGGCCCTTACCGTTAGGCGCAGGCGCTGCCTCAGTTAAACTTATTCCGCTAAGACAAATACTATGACCTCTTATAATGCACACTGGAAAATGCCGGGGGGTGTTAATCCCCCAGAAAGAAAAATATCCTCTAATCAAACGCCTATTGTTCAAGGTTGTTTACCCTTATTTTTACGTATTCCTCTGAATCAATATGTAAACCAACACTTAGCACAATGCACTAGGCCGATTATTAAAATAGGCGACCGTGTTTTGAAAGGACAAGTCATTGCCACAAGCAATACATTGATCAGCAGCCCTATCCATGCACCCACCTCAGGTCATATCAAAAAAATTGATCTGTTCTACGTACCCCACCCTTCACTCATCAAAGAACTGTGTATTGAAATAGTGCCAGATGGTAAGGAAGAACAAGTTGACTATGAGCCCTTAGATTGGCGCCATACTGATCTTGAAATAATTAAACAACGCCTATATCAACATGGGATTAGCGGTTTAGGACGTGCCTGCTTGCCAACAATTGCAAAGCAAAAAGCTTCAACGACAATTAAAACTTTTATTATTAATGCGGCAGAATGTGAGCCTTATATTACCGCCGATGATCGCCTCATACGGGAGCGCGCTGAAAAAATATTAGAGGGGGCCGCGATTGTTTCACATATTATTCAGCCTCAAGAAATATTGCTTGGCATAGAGAGTAATAAACCAGAAGCACTCTTAGCTCTTGAGAAAGCAATGAAACACCCTCTTTTTACCTCACTTCCTTTAAAAGTTGTGGTTGTACCCACTCGATATCCTTCTGGGGGCGAAAAACAAATTATTCAACTGCTTACAGGTATTGAAGTAAAAAGCGGGAAATCGCCCGAAGATTTAGGCATTCTTTGTCAGAACGTGGCAACACTTTATGCCATTCAACGCGCAGTAAGCGTTGGCGAGCCATTCATTTCAAGAATCACCACCCTGAGTGGACTTGCTATTTTAAAGCCAGGCAATTATGAAGTATTAATCGGCACCCCTATCAGCGAAATGCTAGATCAATGCGCAATTAAAATGCATCGTTTACATCGGCTCATCATGGGCGGCCCCATGATGGGTTTTACACTCTGTGATGATGCCATTCCTATCATCAAAACGACTAATTGTATTATTGCAGCAACGCCTGAAGAACTGCCAGATCCACCTGTTGAACAAGCTTGTATACGCTGTGGTCAGTGTGAAGAAGCTTGCCCAGTAAGCTTATTACCACAACAACTTTACTGGTATAGCAAAGCGGCTGATTTTGACAAAGCGCAACACTATAATCTTATGGATTGTATTGAGTGCGGTGCCTGCGCTTATGTGTGCCCAAGCAGTATTCCCTTGGTGCAATATTATCGTTTTGCTAAAGATGCAATCTATCTAGATCGGCATGAAAAACACCAAGCAGATCTTGCGCGAGAACGTTTTGAGACACGAAAAATACGTATAGAAAATGAAAAAGAGGAAAAAGAAGCGCAGAAACAAGCACGGCTTCAAAAAGTAAAATCAGCAGAAGCAAACGCAGACGATCATGTCTCAGAACACTCAGAAAGTGTTGTCAGTGATATTATTCATCCTGCTCATACCCCTGAGCTTTCTCACGATACTCAGCCTTCTCACGACACTCAGCCGTTAGAAGTAAATTTAGAACAGTTAAAAACCACTTATCTTAAAGCCCATAAAATTTGGCAAGCCACAGAAAAAGCCTATGCTTTCTCAAAAAAAGCAGGCAAAGAATCTGAAGACAGCCAAGCGGTAGAGCAAAAAATACAAGCCCTTAAAATGCGCGCTGTCGCGGCTAAAGAAAAACTAGATAATGCTCTTTCTAGATCATAAGGATTTTAGCCCATGCCACTCTTACTTACGTCCTCCCCTCATGCTCACGCGAAAAATACCACCCAACGTGTGATGCTTAGCGTTATATTGGCAACTTTACCAGGTTTATTTGCCCTGACTTATTTTTTTGGTTTTGGCTCATTGAAACAAGTTATCTGGTGTAGTTTTTTAGCGGTTACTTTTGAAGCTTTTGTGCTTCTTATGCGGAAAAAATCGATTCTATTTTATCTTTCAGATTTTAGCGCCTGCGTTACTGCTGTCTTATTTGCGCTCGCTATTCCTCCCTTTATTCCCTGGTGGATGACAATGGTAGGCATGTTCTTCGCCATTGTCGTTGCTAAACACTTTTATGGCGGTTTAGGTCAAAACCCGTTTAATCCTGCTATGGTTGGCTATGCTTTATTGCTGGTTTCTTTCCCTGAACAAATGACAAACGGGCCACTCGCTTTAGCGGGAGATGGCTTATTTAATAACGCTGCAATCTGGGTAAACCTAGCTTTTTTACTAGGTGGTTTATTTCTTATCTATAAAAAAATAATTACCTGGACTATTCCTCTTGCCGTGTTATCAAGCCTAGGATTAAGTGCTGCGCTAGGTTACTTTATTCAACCAAGCTTAGGCTTGCCGCTTACCCATCTTTTATCTGGCGGCATCATGCTGGGTGCTTTTTTTATTGCAACAGAGCCTGTGTGTGCCGCAACCAGCAATAAAGGAAAATGGCTCTACGGCCTACTGATGGGCATACTTATTTATTGTATTCGCACCTTTGGCGCGTATTATGAGTCACTTGCTTTTTCAGTTCTTATTATGAATATGCTTGCGCCCACCATTGATTATTTCTCGCAACCTAGAACCTATGGGCACGATAAACCAACGCTTGGCCCGTATAATTCCAATTGGACCGCAAAGGATAAACGATATGATTGAATTAGGGCTTACAACCATTGCATCACCATGGGCTTTTTTCTTTATAGGTTTACTGTTGATCATAAAAAACTTGATTGCTATGTCATTAAAAAAACAGACCATAATCATTGCACCGCTAGCCATTAACGCGGGCAGTAAAAGAGTGAGAGTAACGGGAAAAGTGACTTAAAATGAGCACAGAGATACACCCATGAACCCTATTAATGTCACCACTATCTTTGAACGATTTCAAACACAGAACCTGCACCCAACAACAGAATTAAAATACGACTCCCACTTTGAATTGCTCATTGCGGTCATGCTCTCTGCTCAAGCAACAGACGTGAGTGTGAATAAAGCAACGCATCAATTATTTCGCATTGCCAATACACCTGAAAAATTGATTGATCTGGGTGAAGAAGGCTTAAAACTTTATATTAAAACAATTGGGCTTTATCACTCAAAAGCTAAACACATTATTAAAACCTGTGAAATTTTAGTCGAAAAATACCAATCAACAGTACCTGATACGAGAGAGGCACTAGAAAGCCTACCTGGCGTAGGCAGAAAAACAGCAAATGTGATTCTAAATACCGCCTTTGGACAGGCGACAATTGCGGTAGATACGCATATTTTTAGAGTTGCAAATCGCATAGGCTTGGCCGCAGGAAAAACACCCCTTGAAGTTGAAAAGCAGCTTATAACAATTATTCCGTCTATCTTTCAATATGACGCTCATCATTGGCTGATTCTACACGGTAGATATACGTGCACAGCACGACAGCCAAAATGTAAAAGCTGCCTTATTTCTGATCTGTGCCTCTTTCGTGGCAAGGACTTCTAGCAATACCATATAAAAATCTTCTTGCCTTATTCGGCGAATATTAATGAAAGCATTTAACGTTAAAATTGCACTGGCTTATTTCGGCGTGATTATAATTTGGTCATCTACGCCCACAGCCATCAAATGGAGTAGTCATGGGCTAGATCAATACAGCTCTTTATTAGCACGTGTTGGTTTAGCAACTTTGTTTGTGCTACTTTTTGCAATTATTTTTCAAAAAAAACCGCAATGGAATCGTCCTGCTTTATTGCACTATCTTTCAGCTAATATCGGTGCAACGGGTTCTTTATTACTTGTTTATATTGCTTCTGAATATGTACCACCTGGTATTATTTCAGTTTTATTTGGCTTATCGCCGATATTAACAGGGTTACTCTCACAAGTTTGGCTAAAAGAAAAC
The DNA here is from genome assembly GCA_945860125.1 of Klebsiella pneumoniae. Classification (GTDB taxonomy): domain Bacteria; phylum Pseudomonadota; class Gammaproteobacteria; order Pseudomonadales; family CAMAPQ01; genus CAMAPQ01. The sequence goes on along the minus strand of CAMAPQ010000022.1, from coordinate 10,975 downwards.
AAAATTGCGCATCATGAATGGTTTGCTTTTTTACTAGGTCTCTCAGGTTTGGGCATTATCTTTATTGAGCAAATTTTTCAAAAAAATGTTTCACTCTTTGGTTTTATAATGCTTTTTTGCAGTGTTTTAGCCCATGCGGCAAGCTCAGTTTTTGTAAAGAAATATCCGCTTAATGTACACCCGCTTTCTTCTGTCTCCGGCACGCTTGTGATGTCGCTCCCGGTTATTAGCATCGTAAGTTTGGTACATCACGATCAGTTTTTCTTTAAGCCAGATACAACCGCATTATTAAGTATTTTATACTTAAGTTTGTTTGGTTCCGTATTGGCTTTATTCTGCTTTTTTTATCTTTTAAAAAATTTAAAGGCAACAACCGTCAATCTTGCCACTTTAATTACGCCGGTTTTAGGCTTGATATTTAGTGTTGTACTTAATCATGATTCATTTGGCGCCAATATTTATCTGGGTACAGGGCTCATTTTAAGTGCTCTTTCGCTTTATTTATATGGCCATAAAATTATAAAGAGCAGATAATTTTTCTGTTACACTTTTTTTCAAATCAATTATCAAAGATACTCGCATGCACCCAGATAATCACAGCATTACACACAATGCAGCTTACGATGCTGATAAAGAACCCGTATTATCGAATGAAGATGAAATAAAAGGCTCTATTGAAACGATTACATTCAATAATCCTGAGAATCAGTTTTCAATTTTGAAAATAAAAGCTAAAGGCTTTCCAGATCTTATTACGGTTGTGGGTCATGTTCAAAACCCCATGCCTGGAGAATATATTGAAGCTCAAGGAAAATGGATAAATCATGCTGTTTTTGGTAAACAACTCAAAGCAAGCATGATTAAAACAACTACCCCTACCTCGATTGAAGGGCTTGAAAAATTTCTAGGTTCAGGCGTTATTCACGGTGTAGGGCCTCAATTTGCTAAAAAGCTTATTAAAACTTTTGGGCTCGATGTTATTCAAGTGTTAGATGAAAATCCTGAACGTCTCCTTCAAATGGGTAGCATTAAAGAAAAACGCCTCAAAAAAATAATAGATTCGTGGGATGAACAAAAATCCGTTAGAAAAATTATGCTTTTTTTGCATAGTCACGGCATTGGTGCGGCACGGGCAACAAGAATTTATAAAGTTTACGGCAATGAAGCGATTGCTATTTTAATGGCAAATCCTTATCAGTTAGCGGAGGATATTCACGGCATTGGCTTTAAAATAGCAGATGGTTTAGGTAAAAAGCTCGGCATTCCAGATGATTCGCCCTTAAGAGCAAGCTCTGCCTTAGTCTATTTAATTGAACATGAAGCATTAAATGGTCATTGCTCCGTGCCGATTGAAGTTATTTTAAGTAAAGGCGTTAATGATTTATCTATTCCGCTGGGCATATTAGAACAATCTCTTTTAAGTGAAATAAGAAAAAAAAATCTTGTCTCCATTCAAAAAGAAGACCATCACTTTATTTCGTTAATTAGCCTTTTTAGAGCAGAACAAGGCGTTTATGGTCATTTGAAAAGACTGCAAAAAAATGAGCCCTCTTGGCAGGTTGATCATGAAGATGAAAAAATACAAGGCCTTGAGGAAAAATACCATTTTACGCTTTCCCCCTCACAAAAAGAGGCAGTAAAACTATGCCTTAAAAATAAAGTCATGATTATTACGGGCGGACCTGGCGTCGGAAAAACAACCGTCGTCAGAAGCCTTTTGGGACTTTTAAAAGATTCTAACCTTCGTGTAACCTTGTGCGCACCAACGGGACGTGCTGCTAAACGATTAGCTGAATCAACAAAAATGTACGCAAAAACAATTCATCGTTTATTAGAAAAAAAAATGAACGATAGTAGTTCTCGCTTTAATCAGGATCACCCTTTAGCAACTGATTTACTCATTTGCGATGAAACATCGATGGTTGATATTGCCTTGATGAATCAGCTGTTAAAAGGCATACCTGATCATGCCGCCGTTTTATTAATTGGCGATGTTGATCAATTACCTTCTGTGGGACCTGGTCGTGTTTTAAAAGATTTAATCGATGCCAATATTGTACCGGTTGCACGTTTAACTGAAATTTTTAGACAAAAAAAACAATCTTCTATCGTCTTTGTTGCGCATCTTATTAATGAGGGCATTATTCCTAAAGTAACGCCCAAAGGTACAGAAACAGACTTTTATTATATTGGCGCCGAAACCCCTGAAGAAATTGAATATAAATTGCTTGAAGTGGTGACCCAGCGGTTGCCCGCAAAATTTGGCTTTGATCCCTTTCAGGATATTCAAATACTCACGCCCACACAAAAAGGTCTTCTTGGTGCTAAAGCCTTAAATGAGCGTGTACAGCGTGCGCTTAATCCAGATGAATCGGCTGATATCGTCGAACAATGGGGCGTTAAATATAAAGCCGGTGATAAAGTTATTCAGCTGGTTAATAATTATGATAAAGATATTTATAACGGCGATATTGGTTTCATTAAAAGTATTGATAAAGAAGAAGGCATTATTAAAATATTATTTGATGAACGCGAACTTACTTATGCTGTAAGTGAATTAGATGAAATTTCTTTGGCTTATGCGATAACCATTCATAAAAGTCAGGGCTCTGAATTTCCGGCTGTGGTCATTCCTATTGCAACACAACATTTTGTATTATTGCAAAGAAATTTATTATATACCGGCGTAACGCGCGGTAAAAAAATGGTCATTCTTATTGGTCAAAGCCGTGCCGTTGCCATGGCGGTTAAAAATAATAAACAATCGGAAAGACACGGGTTTTTGAAAGATTTTCTAACTGATGCGCCCTTATTAATTAACCAAGAATTATTAGGAAGTTAGGTACAAGGTCACAATAACACTTAGCATAAACTGGAATAACGCATGGAAAATACAGCTAATTCAACATTACACGATACTGTAACAAGCAAAACACATGAAGAACCTATTCAATATGTTGGATTTTGGCGCCGATCTTTAGCTTCGGCTATTGAGTGGAACCTCATACTATTACTCGCTTTATTACTCGCTTTACCCTTTATTTTTCTGGAGCAGTCTTCATTTGTAATGTTTTTGCTGCTGTGCCTTTTCATGAATATCGCCCCTATTTTTTTTAATCTTTATTTACTTAAAGGATTTGGTGCAACACCTGGAAAATTTTTACTTAATATGCAGGTTATTTCTTTAAATGAATCTACCCTCACTTATACACAAGTCTTTAAACGATATTCAATCTATCTACTCTTTTTTTTATTGCAAGGCACCTTGCTTATTAGTGCGCTCATTAATCACCTGCATAACAACAATTTAAATCTCACTTTTATGGAAGAACTTCTAAAAATGGGGCAAACACATCAGGTTTTTCCTTATGGAAACTACATCAATGCACTTCTTTATATTTGCATGTTCGTCGATATATGTGTTCTTATTTTTTATCAAAAAAAACGTGCCCTGCATGATTTTATGGCAGGCACAGCGGTTGTTTATCTGCCTGAAACATCTCTTAAAAAAGATAAACATAAATATCTTAAAAAAGCTTTATCTTGCCTACTGTTAACTTGGCCTATTATTGCCTTGTTAATATTTATTTTATTTTTATTTAGTAATACAGGTAAGGGATTTATATACCCAAAGTAATTGGAATCATGGTGAGGCGGCAAACGAGTGAACCCCATGAGCATAGATAAACTATGTGATTGGGGTGAATGAGAACTGCCAACAATGCCGTGGTTTCAAGTACGAAGGGTATAGAGCATAAAATCATAGAATATAGGGCTAATATATACAGCGGTAAAAATCAAGACGGCACTTCTGGATGGCAACCGACTAAAAAAGAAATCATTTCATCGGCATTTTTACTTAAATAAAACCGTATCATTTTTTCATTAAACAATTGTGCCTTAGCAGCAGCAACGCTAATTGCGTCAATTCCTGCACGCATTAAAATACCATTCATCATAAAACGCGAAGTTCGTTTATTCCCATCAAAGAAAAACTGTTGCAACGCACCAAATAAGAAAAAAATAACCGCTCGCTCAAATGGCGCAGATACTTCACTTTGTAATACTGTTAAACCTTGCATAAAAACATTATTCAATGCTTCAGCGCCTGCTACTGTTGGTAAAGGCGTATATCGCCCATATTCCCCCAGCCCTACATCTGGCGTGTAATACGTCTCTTTACCTTCGCCCCGAAAACACCCCCACTCTAAAGCTTCATTCTGTGCAACTAGGTGGTGCAATTCAAGAAAAGTAGCTTTTTCGACTATAAATTTTTCTGCTTTTAGTAAATATAAAAGATGTTTTGCGCTTTGTGCAAGATTCAGCACTTGCTCTTGATCAGACACTTTTCGCCCCCCCACGGTGACACCCTCCAGTAAGGTTTTAACCTCAGGAAACGTAAAGGGATTGCCTTCGAGTACACTTGCATCCCACACAAATTCAGGCAGCATACGATGAAAACGAAACAGTACACGCTCTAAAGAATAAGTAGGAAAGGGTGAAGGGATAATCGATCTATCCCAATGAAAACCAAGCGCATGAAAAAGTTCCATATTTTTTCCTTTCAAACTTTAATAAGTATTTCTACACATTTTTTTCGCCATTTTTGATGGTTTTTCATCCTAAAAACCCTGTAAAATGAGTGACATTTACTCAAACATACCAAACGTATTCCTATTTGGCGCAAACTATATGATCAACGCTCTTAACTATCCTTTTAGTGCATTAAAGTCAGGACAGCTTAATGCAGCACAATTTAAGTATGAATTATTAGCCTATGTTGGCAAGCTTAATCATGAACAAGCTTTTAATAAGGCAAATCAACAGCTTGATATGCTCAGAAAAGATGGCACCTTGTCCGCTACAGACTATCTCAATTTGCAAGATATTATTTTAGGTAAATCTCAAGATGAAACGAAATTTTTTCACCAAACGCCCCTTACTCAGGCAATAAGCGGTTCGTCTTATGTTCTACCTAATGTTCTACCTAATGTTCCACCTACGCCCCTCCCTATTGAGATTCCCTCTGCATCGTTAGAACCTGAAGAAAAAAAAGCACTAGAAACAGGACAAAAAAAAATGCAGGCGGAAGAAGCCAACAAAAAAGAAGCGCTAAAAGTGCAGACAGAAAGCAAAAAAGTGCTTGAAAATACGCTGCACTATAATAAGCCTCAACAGGAGGCCAAAACTAAACAGGATGCTAAAAAAGAATCTAAACAAGACTTTAAAGAGTCCGCCATCTTAAAAAATGCCCAACGTTCAAACGCCTTTAAATCACAGAAACCTTTCTCAACACCCACACAAAAAAGCTATCAAGATTGGCGCATTATCTCAGGCGTTTTTGTCATTTTTTTATTAATTGCCGCTCAGTTTTCTTACACTTACTTTCAAAAAAATCATAATGAAATAGAGCCATTAAAAATAATGGAAGCAACTTTAAATAACATTACAGATAAAATTACAGATAAAATAATCGTTAATGAAAAAGCCATGCAGCCATCCATCATGCCATCTGAAACTTCTGAAGATTTAAAGCCTACAGAGATAATTAGCAAAGTAACACCTAACATTACAGCACCACCGGTAGAAAACCTACCGATGGAAACACTGCTCATAAAAGTACAAGAAAGTATTGCATTAAATAAAATTGAACCTAAAGAAACACAAGATAGTGCCTGGTTTTTTTTCAATCAAATGATTAAACAAGATACACTTCATCCCCTTACGCGCAGCGCCAGGATTGAAATAGCCAAGGCTTATTTAGGATTATCCCAAATAGCACGGGAAAATAATGACTGGGATAAAGCAGAATATTATTCTGATCAAGCCATTCTCGTGAGAAATCCTGACATCATAAATCCTTAACTTTCCCCCCCACACACATACCTTGTCAAACTCAAAATAAATAAAGTTGCGACTAAATAATATTTAGGCGTTACGCAAAACTGTCCCAGCAAGACGTCACGATAAAGACAGTACAAATCGTACGGCGAAGCGTGACAACGAAGCTGGGCATTTTTGGGTAAGTCCTATTAGATTTAATATTACTTTTTGAACTTCCTGAATTATCAGCACATGTATCCCATGAAAATAAGAAAAAACCCATCTTCCTGTTGGATTTTGATTAGCTCTCTAAAGCCTTTCTTATCCTGACTATTTCCACTGGCGAGGGATATCAACAAGGGAATACCCTCTTGGTTTTCAACAACGAGATTCAGCATAATTTTTTTTAAATCTGGCCGATGGTCACGGCTATATCCATGCGTAATGAATACCGTGCCTTCTTCTCCAGAATGCACATATTCTCCATCAGTATGGAAGCTGCTACTGTCTAAATGACAAGCATTACTCTGTAACCCTAAGACTCTCGCCGCCTTGGCGCCAATTTGGTGATATAAACAGGTTACATCATGTTCAAAAAGACGGTCTAATGCGCGCCCCAATACATCATCATTTAACTGCTCGGCAGTGAACTTTCGCCGGTTTGTCCTGTTTGTACTTGGTTTTTTCTAAGCTGCCTGTGCGGCAGTGAACTGTGATGGGGTGGGCATTTAGTGGCTTGCTATTTTCTAAGCTGCCTGTGCGGCAGTGAACTACTCACGCGGTTAGATTGTATGAATTATTGATTTCTAAGCTGCCTGTGCGGCAGTGAACTATAGTCTACCCCCAAAAAAACAAATTACAACAAGCACTTACGCCTAATTAGGCGTTTTTACCAATGATTTTAAGTGACACTGTAAGTCCTTGATTCTCAATAATCTCTTTAAAAAATAAATTTCATTGGTTCAATCATTTTTTAGTTTTTCCGTTCATCGTTAGCCTGCCGAAGGATTTTTATAAAGCCTATCCTTCGACAAGCTCAGGACGAACAGCCATTGACAGTATTTATAAAAAATAAGCGTATCAAAAAAGGCTATTTCAAAAACATCTTTAAACTTCTGCTTTTTCTCTCTTCTACTGACCATTTTTTAATTTTAGTAGAAGTGGCATTTTCAATAGCAGCAAGTGCCCAGTCTGGTAGTGGGTTTAAATCAAATTTCTGCTGCAAGATGTAGATCAGCAAGGTGCGCTCGCCTTTCTGAGTGCCTTTCTTGATGCCAAGCTGTTCGCCTTTCTTAATGCCAAGCTGTTCGCCTTCTTGCCTGCCTTCTTCTCGACCTTCTTCTCGGCCTTCTTCTCGGCCTTTCACGATACCGATCTGTTCTTTTGAGGCTAGAATTTTCTTAAGGTTTTTGGCTAACATACGTTTAGACTCCAAAAATTGTACGATCAAATGCTCGGGTATCTGCTGCCCGTCTTCAGAAAAAATACCGCCCACATAAGCGGCAAATAACTCTTTTAAAACCACCCGTCTATTCGGGGCTATGCGCTTTAAAAAAGCGGGAAATTCAATAAAAAACTGTTCAAATTCATGGTCATTTTGAATAAATTCTAGCTTAAAAAGAGCTTGGGTTAAACTCTTTTGCATTTTATCCTTCATCTGTTTTTCATTGACGAGAAAAAACTGCTGTCTTGGCTGATAAGGTTTTAAAATGCTTTTAGGTGGCAAAGCAATTAAATCAAATAACTCAGTAGGATAATGCCAAGGCGCATCACCGTTATATAAAACAATGGGTAAAACTGCCGGCATTTTAAAATTAATCATCAAAGGATGATTCTTTTTCTTGGTGAGACTTTCATAAAATAACAGCGTATAAAGCGATGAGCGCACCGCCATATAAGCATCTGGCGTCGATTGAAACTCTAGCATCAGAATTAAAAAAACTGGCTCGCCGCTTTTAAAGTTTAGGGAGAAAATGCTATCGCTGCTTCTTGTGTGTTTCATTCTTGCAGAAACCCAATGGGTTGGTTCCGCTTTAAAAGTAGAAAAATCGAGACTATCCGCTAATTTTTCATCAATCGCATAACGCACTAAATCTTCAATAATTTCAGGCTGCGAAAATAAGAGCTTGTAACGGGCATCGATACTATGGTTTTCTTGGGTTTTTGGTTTTATTGTAAGAAGCTTTTTCATGCAACCCATCCCTTCTTAATGTGAAAGCAAGCCTAGCAAAAGAATAAATAGAAAATAAACCATTTTGCGTAAGCCTAACCTAATGTTCTCTCGTTTCAAGAAAACGCACATCAGGCCACTTATCAACCATAAGATTTAAATTAACGCGAGAGGGAGCAAGATAAGTTAAATGCCCCCCGCCATCTCGCGCAAGTAAATCGTGGCTCTTTGTTTTAAATTCCTCAATTTTTTTCGCATCATCGCACTCCACCCAACGCGCAGAATGAATACTAATTGCGTCATAAACACAGTCCACACGATATTCATCACGCAAACGATAACTTACGACATCAAACTGTAAAATACCCACAGCCCCTAAAATAAGATCGTTATTTTTTAAGGGCATAAATACCTGTACAGCGCCTTCTTCTGATAATTGTTTAAGCCCCGTATGCAGCTGTTTACTTTTTAAAGGATCTTTTAAAATCACACGACGAAATAACTCAGGCGCAAAGTGCGGAATACCCTGAAAATTAAGTAATTCGCCACTCGTAAACGTATCGCCAATCTGAATGGTTCCATGATTATGTAAGCCAATAATATCGCCCGCATAAGCATCGTCCAACAAACTACGCTCACCGGCTATAAATGTCAGCGCATCTGCAACACGAATGGTTTTATTGGAACGAACGTGATGCATTTTCATGCCTTTTTCATATTTTCCAGAGCAAATACGTAAAAAAGCAATACGATCACGATGCTTAGGATCCATATTCGCCTGAATTTTAAAAGCAAACGCCGTAAAATTTTCCTCTTCAGGCTTTACTTCTCTTTCTTTGGCTTTTCTTGCTAACGGGGAAGGGCTCCATTTTGTTAACCCTTCTAACATTTCACTCACACCAAAATTACCAAGTGCTGTACCAAAAAAAACAGGGGTTAATTGACCACGTAAAAATTCGTCGCGATCAAACTCATAACTTGCGCCTAAGACTAATTCTAATTCACCGCGCAATTCTGCTGCATACTCTTCTATTTCTAAATCCAGTTGAGGATTATGTAACCCCTTAATGCGCTGGTACTCATAAAGTTTTGAGCCTTGCCCTTGTTTGTATAAAATCACTTCATCATTATGAAGATGATAAATACCTTTAAAATGACGCCCCGTACCAATCGGCCAAGTAATGGGTGCACATTTTATTTTAAGAATTCTTTCAATTTCATCTAATAGTTCAATCGGGTTTCTAATTTCTCGATCCATTTTATTAATAAACGAAATAATGGGTGTATCACGCAAGCGACACACTTCCATTAATTTAATGGTACGCGGCTCAACGCCTTTTGCACCGTCAATGACCATTAAAGCCGAATCAACTGCCGTTAAAGTACGATAAGTGTCTTCAGAAAAATCCTCATGTCCGGGTGTATCAAGTAGATTCACAACGGCATCATTATAGGCAAACTGCATCACAGAAGTGGTAATCGAAATACCACGATCTTTTTCCATCTGCATCCAATCAGATACAGCAAAACGATCGCTACCACGCCCTTTTACCGTACCTGCCTGCTGAATGACGCTACCTTGCAGCAAAAGCTTTTCTGTCATTGTTGTTTTTCCCGCATCAGGATGCGAAATAATAGCAAACGTTCTTCTTTTCAAAATTTCAGACTGCATAAAAACGTGTGACCTTAAATGGGTATTTTCAAAAGCGGCTGGTATTTTGGCTGATCCTAATAGGATAAACAATGAAGGATGAATGCCATATATTAAACTCTCAGAAATAATATACCCTTCGCCATTGAAAGCACGGCATTGTTGGCTGCACTCACTCACCCCAATCACAGAGTTTGTCTATGCTCACGGGGTTCACGCTCTTGCCGCCTCACCGTGATCCCAATGGCTTTGGGTATAGACATTCGTAAAAGGTAAGGATTTAAAAGCTAACACTTAACAGAAAGCAATATTGGTGACCTAGAAAAGTGCCAACAACATCACACAACCTCAAACCCAAATAAGCTGAAAAAGACGAATAGTGATGACAGTCACACAAGCTGCCTTGAATAGGCTTTTAGTGGCAACTAGGCTATTTAATATGAGGTTTTGAAAAGATGCTTATCAATTACAAAGATAAGAACTTTGACATAACTCTAAGCAAACCCTACGAAAGTTGGGGACGCAAAGCTGCGGGGCTAAAGAGATTTCTCCAAGCAAGCCGAGTTGCCAATGCATCAATTGATGCATTGTTAGCACGATAACCGATCCGCTTTGCCTCTGAACGATAAAACGTTACATTTAAGAGGCGAATGAGCATGAATCTATCAATGGTAAGTCAAAGCATTACATCTGCAATGAAAGGTGTCTCTCAAGCAACCCCGACTCAAGCAAAGCCCTCTACGCAATCAAACTCAGCACAATCAAACTCAGCGGTTAAATCAGCGCAGGCAAATACTTCAGCTGCCTCAACGAGTAGTCTTCCAGCTAATGCACAAGCTTTAGGCTTATACGACAAAAAAAGCATCACCGTACCAACTGCGGCACCTACGCCACCTAAGAGCGCCACACCGACTGCGACAAGTTCATCAGGCGGATTTGTTGCAGGTGGCGGCGATGTTGTGGTTGATATCAAAGCTTCTGATTCTGGCTATAACAACAAAATTTATTGGTCAACGGATAACTTCGTTACCAAAAATTACATTGGTATTGATAACCAAACTGGCTCTTTTAATTTAGGTACTTTTGCAAAAGGAACCCAGATCAGTTTTGGTATTGATAATGGTCAAAATCAATTTTTCAAAACGGGCGGTGCTTCAACTAATTTTGATAAATTTGATCACACTAAAACGACTGAAACAGCTGAGGGCACTCAAATAGGTTTTGAAGATTTAGCCGGCGGTGGCGATCGTGATTTTAACGATGCAATTATTAATGTGCGTAACGTGGCAACACCCACCGGCAAAGCAACACCTACCCCAATACCCACCCCC
>CAMAPQ010000021.1:0-36269 GCA_945860125.1 Klebsiella pneumoniae | reverse complement strand
TACGCATGATAGAGAGTGGGAGCAGGTGATGGATTGCATTACAGAAAAAATGAAGACTTATACCCAAAGTACTTGGAATCACGGTGAGGCGGCAAGAGCGTGAACCTCATGAGCATAGATAAACTATGTGATTGGGGTGAATGAGCGATGCCAACAATGCCGTGGTTTCAAGTACGAAGAGTATATTTTTGATGTGGTACATTTGTGAATCGTTATTCTTATAATCTGATAGAAGCGCTGGTAGGTACTGCACTTATTGCGTTGGTGCCTGTATTCGTAAGCCTTGTTGAAGCTAATTCTGTTGTGATTGGTATCGTTCGCTTATCGATTGGTGTTGCCGGCCTTGGGCTTTGGTTTTTATTTAAGAAGGATAAGCGCCTGTCGTTAACTTTGCATCAGCTGGGTATGGTCGCGTTGATAGGCTTACTTTTTGGAATGCATTGGTTATCCTATTTTTTATCGATTAAGCTTTCAAATGCCACTATTGGCGCGATAGGGTTATCTTCTTATGGCATTCATTTAACTCTGCTCAGTTGGCTTTTTCTTAAAGAACGACCTGCTTCACTAAATGTATTAGCGATTGTCATTTCGCTCATCGGTAATGGTCTTGTCTTAATGCAGTTTCCGGTTGCGGATAATTTTGGTTTTGGCTTATTGATTGGCATTTTAAGTGGCTTTATTTATGCCTGTGTTCCTCTTTTACACAAGAGAAGTGCGCAAATTCCAGCTCAAACTCGAACGCTAGGTCAGTTTGTGTTTGGGCTCATATTTTTTATCATGTTTATACCTCAAGGCAATTGGGGCTTTTCATCTGGCGATTGGCCTTACCTGATTGCGATGGGTGTGTTGTGTACCCTAATTGGGCATGCTTTATGGGTTAATGCTTCAACTATTTTACCCATTCAAATTACAAGCTGTATTTTTTATTTAGGGCTACCGTTCACAATGCTTTTTGATTATCTCATCATAGGAAAAATATTGGATGGGATGACGTTAGTCGGTGCGGCACTCGTATTAGGTGCAAATATGTTAAATGTTTATACCCTTCGTACTTGAAACCACGGCATTGTTGGCAACTCTCATTCACCCCAATCACATAGTTTATCTATGCTCATGGGGTTCACGCTCTTGCCGCCTCACCGTGATTCCAATTACTTTGGGTATCTGCTGTTTCTTGCCGAGCACCAGTGCATTAGCAATAGCTACACCGGGCTATCAACATCAATAAACTGATGCTCAATATTAAAGGTTTGTTGTAGAAAATGACCAACCGCCTGCACGCCATAACGTTCCGTTGCGTGATGCCCTGCGCTAAAAAAATGTACGCCTGTTTCACGCGCAATATGGACATGCTTTTCAGATATTTCACCCGTAATAAAAGCATCAACCCCTAAATCAATAGCCTGTTCAAAGTAATTTTGTGCCCCACCCGTGCACCAGGCAATGCGTTCAATTAACCCTGCGTTAGGGCCAATATGAAGGGGGGTTCTGCCGAGCTTTGAAGTAATTAATTCGCTCATTTCAGCTGGTTTAAGGGGGCTCATGGTCGAGCCTACCAAACCCCATGGGCAAACTTGTAAGCTGTTCTCATCAATCGTCCAGCCCATTATTTTAGCAAGCTGAATATTATTACCTACTTCTGGGTGAAAATCTAAAGGCAGATGGTAAGCAATTAAATTTAAATCATGCTTTAAAATAAGCTCAATACGTTTTTTCTTAATGCCAGTCAGGCACGCATTTTCGCCTTTCCAAAAAAAACCATGGTGTACCAGTAAAACATCGGCATTGGCGTTAATTGCTTCTTCAATAAAACGAAGAGAAGCAGTAACGCCTGTGATCACTTTTCGGATGCTTTCTTTTCCCTCAATTTGTAAGCCGTTAGGACAATAATCATTAAAGTTTTCTGGTTTTAATAAAGCATCCAGAAACTGACACAGTGAAGCACGATTATTCATTCGCTCATCTCCAAATATATTTAGGACTTAAGCAAAACTGCTTAAGCTTTGTTATTGCGCTTGATATTTCAATGTTATTGCAATTTACCAGTTATTGCCGTAAAACCCCATCTTTTAGGGCTTAGGATACAACGTGAAATTACAAAAACAATTAGAGGGTTTTTTTTAGATTAAAAACAACAAGTCAGGTTATGGGAAAGACGAATCGGTAACTTATCACCGATTTCAAAGCGAGGATGAAAGATTGATGGGATTTGTTCGTGAGGGTTGAGCGTGTTCAGCGTGCAATAAATAGTTTCTTTATTGGGTGTTTCTAGCGTGTAACTATAGTCGTGTCCACGGTAACTGCGTTCAATAATGGGAAGGGTGAGAGGGCTTTTTGCATCGAAGATAATTTGTTCAGGGCGAATCAGGCACTGAACGGTATGTGTGTGGCTGTTCTGTACAAGAGGATTCTGTGCAAGAGGATTCTGTACAAGAGGATACGTTGTTTTGAGTGCACCAATCAAAGTCATTACAGTGTGTGAATCAACAATCTGTGCGCTAATCACGCTGCCAAGTCCTAAAAATTCTGCAACAAAAACATGTTTGGGGGTTGAATATAAATTTTCGGGTGTGTCCCACTGTCTTAATTTTCCATCTTGGAGCACACCCATAAAATCTGAGATCGCAAAAGCCTCTATTGGATCATGCGTTACCCACAATGCGGTGACTGATTCTGTTTTGAGCAAGGTTTGCACATCTTTAGCAAGTTGCATGCGCAGCTCAACATCTAGGTTTGAAAAAGGCTCATCAAATAAAATCATTGACGGTTGGGGCGCAAGGGCGCGTGCAAGGGCAACACGTTGTTGTTGTCCGCCTGAAAGTTGATGAGGAAATCGGAGGGCTTGTTTTTCAAGCGCCGTCATTTCAATGAGGCGATCAACCCGCTGTTTTTTTTCAGTTGGGTTTAAATGTCGTAAACCAAAAGCGATATTTTGATAAACATTTAAGTGAGGAAATAAAGCAATTTCTTGCGAAACCATGCCAATTTTTCGTTTTTCAGGGGCAAGAAATGATCGTGCATTTGATAATACTTGCTCATCGAGTGTGATGGTTCCCTTCTGTGGTTCTTCAAAGCCTGCAATCACTCGCAGTAAAGAAGTTTTACCGCAGCCAGAAGGCCCAAGTAAACAGCCGATTTTTCCAGAAGGTAGCGTCAGAGAAATATTGTCAATGGCTTTGACGCCAGAGTATTGAAGAGAAATCTGATTCAGTCGAAGTGTACTCATTGTGTTCTTTTTTCATCAGGAATTTGATTCAGTAAAATAACAGGAATCAATCCTAAGATCACCAACAATAAGGAAGGCAGCGCTGCTTCAATGAGTCGTTCATCAGAAGCCATTTCAAAGGCACTAACAGCAAGGGTATTAAAATTAAAAGGGCGCAGCACCATGGTTGCGGGTAGTTCCTTCAAGATATCAATCCATACTAATAAAAAAGCAGCAAAAATAGGACGTTTTAACATCGGAATATGTAGGCGCCAAAAAAGCCAGTGTGCAGATTCACCCAGAGAGTAACCTGCTTCATCCATCGCAGGCGAAATTTTTTTCAGTCCACTAGAAAGTGATTGTAGCGCCACTGAGCTAAAGCGTACAAAATAAGCATAGAGAATTGCAAACCAGCTACCGCTGAGCACAATAAAACCAAAGCTGGTATAAATCGTTTGATCAACCATTGCCATGATACCCATGACGCCTAATGCAATCACCGTTGAAGGTAATGCGTAACCGAAGCTGATACAGTGTACAACCAGCTGGTGGAATCGGTTTGACTGGAATCGAGAGAGTGCAATGAATCCGAGAGAGACAAAAACAATTAAAAAAGCTGAAAGAGTAGCAATGCTTAAACTGTTAATCGAAAGTGTAAATAGCTGAAGAGAAAGTCCTGCTTGCCCTTGTAGAACGCTATTATAAATCAGTTGACTTGTGGGCAAAAAAAATCCGAAAAAAAATAACAGGGTACAAAAAAGAGTTGCTAAGTATCGAGGCCATCCTTTTAATGAAATGCTGGGCGTATATATTGCTTTCATTTTCGCGTTTTGAAAAGTTTGCATTTGTCCGCGAAAATGTTGTTCAACACTTATCAGTACAAAAACAATTAGTAACAAAAAAGCAGAAAGTTGCGTAGCTGTTGCAAGGGCGTCTAACCCAAACCATGTTCTAAAAATAGTGGTGGTGAAAGTATTTATGCCAAAATATTTGACGGTGCCATAGTCTGCAAGTGTTTCCATCATGGCAAGTAAGAGCCCAGAAAAAATAGCAGGTCTTGCAAGTGGGAGTGAAACTGCACAAAAACTTTCCCATCTATTTAATCCCAAGCTGCGTGCGCATTCGGTGAATCGGCCTGATTGTGCAATCAGTGCGTTACGAGTTAATAAATAAACATAAGGATATAGAGCCAGCGAGAGTAAGATAATTGCGAATGGCATTGAGTGGATATCGGGTAAGGTGATATGCCAATCATTTATCCACTGGGCTAATAGGGCGCTATTGTCAAAAGTTGATGTATAGGTGTAGGCCATAATATAGGCAGGCAATGCCATGGGAAGTACCAGCGCCCACTGGAAAAAATTTTTCCCCGGAAATTCACAATGCGCAATCAAGGCCGCAGTGGGAATGCCTAATAATAAGACACCCACGCCCACGCCCAGCATTAAAATAATTGTATTGGAAAGCGTTTCTGGAATGACAAACTCAAGAAGATGTATCCAAATAGCATCGAAAGGTTTGAGTAACGCTGTAACGACCCATGCCAAAGGCAGTAATAAAACAAGACCCATAACTAGCATCAATGCTTGCCAGCTTCTGAAAGAAAAGACTGCTAGCGACAGGTCTTTGAGTTTTATTTCCAATGTGCTTTATCCATTAAAATAACCGCAGCTTGGTTTAGCTCGCCCAATTGAGACATAGGAAGCGTTTCTGCTTTGAAGTGTCCCCATTGACTAAGCAGAGCTGATTTTGGAATATCCGCGCGGATGGGGTACTCATGATTCGTCTCTGCATACCATTTTTGACTTTCATTTTTGACTAAAAACCGTAGCAGTTGAATGGCTTCAGTTTTGTTTTTTGCATGACGGGTAACACCGGCACCAGAGATATTCATGTGTGCGCCTCGGTCTTTTTGGTTAGGCCAGAACACTTTGACAGCTTGTGCAGCTTTTTGTTCGCTTGGATCATTTGATTGCATCATTGTGGCTACATAGTAGGTATTCACCAGCGCTAAGTCGCATTTTCCTGCAGCGATGTCCTTCACTTGATCACGGTCGCCACCCTGTGGTGCACGTGCAAAATTGGCCACCATGCCTTTCAGCCAGTTTTCTGTAGCTCCTTCACCAAGATGAGCAATCATTGCGGCAGTGAGTGATTGGTTATAGACGTTGCTAGAAGATCGTGCGCATAGACGCCCTTTAAACATAGGATCTGACAAACTTTCATAGCCGCTTAAGTTTTTGGTATCGACTCGATCGGGTGCATAAGCGATGATGCGCGCGCGCTGTGTCATTGCAAACCAAAAACCATTGTGGTCGCGAAGTGCTTTGGGTACTTGTGTTTCGAGCTCTTTATCTTGCACAGGCTGCAGTAAGTTGAGCTTCATCGCACGATTAAGTCTGCCGGCATCTGCCGTAATCAAAAGGTCGGCAGGGCTATTTTGATTTTCGGTTTTGAGTCTTTCAATTAACACATCATCTTCGCCGCTCACCAGATTGACTTTAATTCCGGTTTCTTTTTCAAACGTATTCAGTAACGGTCGAATAAAGGGTTCTTTCCGAGAAGAGTAAATATTAACCTCACTTTGATTAGCCGCGTAAGCGAATCCTGATCCTGCAAGCAGGCTTGTAACTAGTGCTATGCTGAAGATACGCATGGTTGGCTCCGAATGAATAAATGAATAATAAAAAATATATGCAAATGATAATCGTTTTCATTTGGGTGATCAATGGATTTTTGTAAACTGCTCTATTTGAGTATTTTTAACCTACGTGGGCGCGCATGACTATGCATGAAACAAGCGATTTATTGATTATGTTGAAATCACGTATTCCTTGAATTGTGATTGAAACTAACGAAGAGTTACCAGTTCAGCCAGCTTCTTATAAATACCCTTGTAATTTATAAATCAATAATCCCAATCCTTCATGGATCACCAGCATGGATTTTTCAATGGGGGTGAATTGTGGAATAATTGCCCAAAAACTTACCTCTAAATACCGGCTATCAACCGCATAGGGCATAACATCGATACCTTGTTTTTTAAATACCGCTAAAGCCCGTTTCATATGCCAAGCTGAAGTGAGAATACATACTTTTTGAGGCGCCTTATTCTCGATTAGTTTTAAAACATTTACCGCGCTTTTATAGGTATTATCTGATAAATCATCGATAATCACAGGTGTCGTTTTATCAGTTAATTTAGAAAATAGTATCGCCATAATATGCGCTTCTTTAATAATATGCGTTTCACCGCCACCGGATAAAATAATTGCAGGTTTATAGTCTTTTGGTGTCAATGAAATAAAATCACTCGCTGCCATAACCCGTCTTACGGTGGGTAGTTTTAATCGCTCAATTTCCTCAGGTTTTTGCGCTTTTCCTTCTATGCCACCACCCAATACAACAAGGGTTGTTGTATTGGAAGGGTTACAAGTTTGCTCATTAATTTCTAGCTGTTTAAGAAGAAAGTTAGCACCCAGCGGCGTTGCACATAAACCGTAAAAAAACGCGATTAAAAAAACAAAAATGAAGGGTCGTATTCCCAGTTTTTTTTTGAAAATAAAAAATAAAGAAAACAGTAAAAAAAACCCCATGATACACATGGGGTCTAAAGTATAGGAAAGGAACTGCTTCATATTAATAATTACTCATTAATACGAATCGGGATAAACATCGGGTTTCCCTTACGTTGAATCTGCATTGGCACGCTTTTGTTCTTTGGCACTGCCTTTGCGATCAACCTAAAGCCTTCGACAGAGTTGACCTGCTGATAGTTCAACATAGTTATAATATCGTTAATTTCTATACCTGCCTCCTCAGCTGGCCCATTCAGAACAGACTTAACAATAACACCATGTTGAATCTCTTTATTCTTGCCGCTTTCAGGTAACCCTTCAACTCTCAAGCCAAGGGCTACTTCATCATCGTTCAGTTTTTTGTCTGCTTTACTTGCTAAAACATTATTTTCATCAGCCGGTAACGCGCCCAGTTCTACATTAAGATCAATGGCTTTGCCCTCACGCAAAATATTTAGTTTTACCTTTTCGCCAGGATGTTTTCGTCCTACTGAAGGTGGTAAATCAGAGGCCATTTCTAATTCACGGCCCTCTACACTTAAAATAATATCGCCTGCTTTGATACCGGCTTTTTCGGCAGGACCATCAGAGATTACTTGCGCAACTAAAGCGCCCATGGGTTTGGGTAAATTAAAGCTTTCTGCTAACTTACGGTTCACCTCTTGAATCAGTACACCTAGCCAGCCTCTTTTTACTTCTCCGCTTGTTTTAAGCTGGTTAACAACCTCCATGGCAACGTCTATGGGAATCGCAAAAGATAAGCCCATAAAGCCGCCCGTTCTGCTATAGATTTGGGCATTAATGCCAACCACTTTCCCTTCTAAATTAAAAAGAGGGCCACCTGAATTGCCAGGGTTAATTGCGACATCGGTTTGAATAAAAGGAACATAATTATCACGCGGTAAACTGCGTCCTTTTGCACTCACAATGCCCGCTGTTACAGAGCGCTCAAAACCATAGGGCGAACCAATAGCCAAAACCCATTCACCTACTTTTAAGTTTTCGCTATTACCGATCGTTAACACAGGTAAGTTATCTGCGTCAATTTTAAGTAACGCAATATCGCTCTGCTTATCTTTTCCAATTACTTTTGCTTCGAGTTCTCTGCGATCATAAAGTTTGACAATGACATGATCTGCTTTTTCAACGACATGATTATTAGTTAAAATATAGCCGTCAGAAGAGATAATAAAGCCTGAACCTAACGACTCTTTTTCAATGGGGGGGAAATCATATTCCTCACCAAAAAAATGTTTGAATAGGTCTGGTACTTCTGCAGGGTCAGGATGCTGTCGCGGCTTTTGTGTTGTAGGCTTTACATCTTGAGTCGTACTAATGTTGACAACTGCTGGGCCATTTTGCTCAACCATTTTTGTAAAGTCAGGTAAGTTATTTGCCCATAAAGCAGAACTTGTTATTAGTAGAAAAGGCAAGAAGAATAAACGTATTGATAATCGTTGCTTCTTTTTTAGTGTTAGGTACATATTTGGTTTTAGGTGCGTCTCTGGTTTTAGGTGCATAGTTTCCTCGTTAAAGACAATGGTGCTTAAATTTATCCATTGTCACGGTTTATGGATCTAGAGTGTTTTCTTTACAACAGAAGAAACAATTTTAATGGCTGCATCACTTGGTAAATCACCCATGACCGTAATCCATGTTTGGGATTGTGCATCATAAGACCATTCAACAACGGTGGTAACGCCCATTTTTGTGATTTTATTCTTTTTAAGATCTGGCCTGTGTTGTATAAAAAGGGTAAACATACTTAATCCATCAGAATAAGTTTTATTCAGCACAATGCCCGTGCCTTTATTTTTAACTGACCAGCTTGTTTGTGTATCAATTTGTATAAAACCAGGCGGCACCCATTCAATTTGCCAATCTTCATTGGTATTCGGTGCTGTTTTTTCCTCTGTTTTTAGTTTTTCTTCCATCATGGCTTCAAAGCTTGGCGGAATATTAAACTCCATAGGGTCAAACGGAACATTTGTTTCTAGTAATACATACTCAATCATTTCCAACGGTTTTTTTAAGGGTTTTTCTGGTTCGTAGATATTGTATTTCAGCATGAGGCCGCTTTCTTTATCAATCCAAAAACGATGGACGTAGCGGTATGAATCAGTTGGCTCAAATTCTATGGCAATCGCATTTCTGCCGGCAACACGACTACTGCCTATTTTTTGTATTTGATAATAAGAACTTAATTTTTCAACTTGTTCGATAGGCTGTATGAAAGCGACTTCATTTAGTAATTCAGCACGATTCATTTTCATCCATTTGCCTGACTCTTCTAAGCAGTAAAGCTCTTCACCATGCCTGATAATTTGGTAAGGCTTACCAGATAAATGTTCAATTTTTTCGTATTCAACTTCTTTTTTTGCATGAATGATATCGATTGATCGTACTTCATTGTGGTTCATATAGATGAATCTGCCGTGATAGTTTTTATCTTTTGCAGAACGTGTCATCGTATCGAACCATTCAAGGGCGGTGCTAGGAGAGGTATTAACGCCCTCCATTACTTTTTCTTCTGCCATTGAAAATGGGCTTGTTAAAAGACACCAAGCGAGAAGGCAGATTTTATTTTTATTCAGTTTCATTCGTATTTACCGCACAATTAATGAGTTGTCAGTTGTCATCTCAGGTTGTGCCAATTGGGACATTTGCCAGTTAATCATTCTGGAATAAGGCATAACACCTGCGGATGATGCTTTAAATCCCTGAGCACCATGATGAATAAGCCAATAATTATTACTAGCGCGGGCGGCTTCTGGATCGCTACTTATATCGAAGCCATCAAACAACCACACTTCTTTTCCGTTAATATTTTTCATTTTGCCTGTTTGCTGGTTCGTATCATTATTTGCAGCCGCTAATTTTAACGCAGCATTATTTTTACCGTTTTCTTGAGGTGTTTTTTTCTCAGTTTTTGCAATGACTGCTTTCTCAGCAGGCGTGGTTTTTTGTTCTGTAATACCCGCTTGTGTTGGCGTAAAGTCAGGCACGGATAAATATTGCCAACTAAAAAAAATAGTCGCGCATGCGGCGGCGGTGCTGAGGCTAATCCAACGGGATTTTATGCCGGGTGGCTTGCTTGTATTTATCTGCGGCTTTACCACTTTGAAAGGGATCACTTCTCCTGTTGGCGGTGTTAGTGTTTTTTCGCTTGCAGTATTTTGCGGCGTATTATTGTCCCGCACAGCTATCATTACTGCTGCGGAAATATCGTGAAATTTAATGGGCTCTAGCTCGCCTTTTATGACGGATGAAATCATGTGATATCTTTCCCATTGGGCACCAATATCCTGATCATGCTCACTTTCCTTTAAAAGGCGCCTTAATAGAAACTCACTCACTTCACCATCAATGGCAGAGGATAAGGCTTCTTTACTGTTCATTCGATCATCCGATTTATCATAACTCATACACTTTTCTCCGCTACTTCACTAAATCTCTCAAAGCAATATCCATCGCTTCTCGCGCTCTAAAAATTCTGGAACGAACCGTTCCAACAGGACAGCTCATCCGATCTGCTATTTCTTCATACGTTAATCCGTCCAACACTCTTAGCAGCAGCGCTGTTCTCATTTCTTCAGGTAAGTCTTGAAATGAAGTCATTATGTTTTGGCTAAGTTCATGAGAAATAGCAAGGCGCTCAGGGGTGCGAAACTCACGTAAACCCTCAAGCGTATCGTTTTGATTTCCCTCCTGGAGATCTTCAAGATGATCTGTTTTACGGTAATAACTCGATTGAATATGGTTCTTCGCTGTATTAATCGCAATTCTATACAGCCAAGTATAAAAAGAGCTCTCAGCCCTAAATTCAGGTAGAGCGCGATAAGCTTTAATAAACACTTCTTGGGCTAAATCATGGGCTTCATCAAGGCGGGGAATCATTTTGTAGATTACAGATACAATGCGCCGTTGATATTTTTTGACAAGCCATTCAAATGCCTGTGTTTCTCCTTTCTGCGCGCGGACAACCAGCGCCTGATCAAGCTCCTTTTCGTTTTCGGAAACGGCTTCCTTTTTGCCGGAATATATCGCTAAACTCATGCTATAAATCTCTTTTTCTCAGATTCTCGTTGGACTCAACGAACAAAGGGTTTTCACGACTCGTAAATAGGCGATTAAAGGCCTCTATTGAACGTTGGACTTAATTGGGCTGTTTTTAGTTCCCGTGTGCTGCAAATGCGTTGCAAAGTGATGAATGATAAACGGTAATATAGTGCAAAGTCTTAAGATTACAGTTATAGGATAAATATGATAGACCATTGTGATGTTTTAATTATAGGTAGTGGCGCTGCAGGTCTTACCGCTGCTTTAAATATTGCGCCTCATAATAAAATTGTGGTGCTAAGTAAAGGTTTTTTAACCTCTGCTAGCACTTATTATGCGCAAGGTGGCGTGGCTGCGGTATTAGATCAGACAGATACAATTGAATCGCACATTAGAGATACATTGGCAGCAGGTGCGGGTTTATGCCGAGAAGATGCCGTACGTTACACGGTTGAAAATGGGCCTAAAGTTATTGACTGGTTAATTCGTCAGGGGGTTTGTTTTTCGCTTGATGAAACGCAAAAAGATAATCAGCCTTTTCATCTTACTAAGGAGGGTGGGCATAGTCATCGTCGTGTGATTCATGTTGCTGATGCCACAGGTTATGCCATTTCGACCGCACTCATTAAACAGGTGAAAAGCAGAAGCAATATTACGCTTCAGGAAAACTCAATTGCGATTGATTTGATTACCAGTTCAAAACTAAATTTGCCAGGAAATCGCTGTTTAGGCGCCCATATTTTAGATAAAACAACCGGCAATATTATTACCTTTCATTCAAAGTTTACGATTCTTGCCACGGGGGGCGCGAGCAAAGTTTACCTTTATACAAGTAACCCTGATGTGGCAACGGGCGATGGTATCGCCATGGCATGGCGGGCAGGTTGTCGGGTCGCAAATCTTGAATTTAATCAGTTTCATCCTACTTGTTTATACCATCCTGCTGCAAAATCATTTTTAATTACGGAAGCGATAAGAGGGGAAGGTGGGATTCTTTGCTTACCCAATGGTGAACGTTTTATGCCTCGTTTTCATCCGCAGGCAGAGCTTGCGCCTAGAGATATTGTCGCGCGGGCAATAGATCACGAAATGAAGCGTTTGGGGTTAGATTGTGTGTATCTTGATATCTCACATAAGCCCAGAGCATTTATTCTTGAACATTTTCCTACCATTTTTGAGAAGTGTGAAGCCTTGGGGCTAGATTTAAGCAAAGAGCCCATTCCTGTTGTGCCGGCAGCTCACTATACCTGCGGTGGTGTGGTGACGAATCTTAAAGGGCAAACAGATGTTGGGGGGTTATATGTTGTAGGTGAGACAGCTTTTACGGGGCTACATGGCGCTAATCGCATGGCGAGTAATTCGTTGTTGGAGTGTATGGTTTTTGCTTTTGGTGCAGCGGAAGATATTAATGCTAAGAATAATGATTCTTTTCAGTCGATTAATATTGCTGCTTGGGATGAAAGTCGGGTTACAAATTCAGATGAAGACGTGGTGATCTCACATAACTGGGATGAGCTAAGACGTTTCATGTGGGATTATGTTGGTATTGTGCGAACTGATAAGCGTCTACAAAGAGCGAAACACAGAGTTGACTTGTTGAAGCAGGAAATACGCGAGTATTACAGCAACTATAAAGTAACGGGTGATTTGATTGAGCTGAGGAATCTTGTTTTAGTTGCAGATTTAATTATTTGTTGTGCTTTACAGCGTAAAGAAAGCCGTGGGTTACATTACACGCTTGATTATCCAGAAGCATTACCTCTTGCCAAAGATACGATTTTGACGCCCTTCAACGCGGTAATAAAATCTTAAAAAAACATAGAGGTGTCTAAATAAGTCACGGCTAATTGAGTGGGGCGTTAAAAGTACATTGGCGTTTTTTGATTTTTTTTTGCTTTTATCCAATGATTTAAAGCGAAGAATAATCAAAAAGGGAGACGCAAAAACAGGGCGCTGTAGCAAAACTTCAGTATATTCTTGGCTGTGACTTAAGTGTAACCAGCTATGCTGCTTGTAAATCACGGTATGCGTTGTTTGAAGTTTTTTGAGTGTATTTGTCGTTGATAAAAGCAAAATAATAAATAGTAAAATACTGTAGTAAGTACCGATGTTGCTTAAGATAATTGAGCAGGAAGCGATAAAAAATAAGCCCTGTACAATCCTTTTAATCACAGGGCAGGGGCTGCTTTCAAAATTAAACTGGGTAGGAAACATAATATTAGTTGGGCTGTTTTCTGTGAATGATAGTATCAACCAATTGGGCAATCTCAGGAATGTTGGGCGTGCTTCTTTGTGTGAACCATTCAAATAAAACAACATCATCTTCTTCGAGGAGGTCAACAAATAACCACTTATTTTTTTCTGATGATGTTATGAAAAATGTATCAAAGTAAGGGATGAGCAACAACTCAACTTCTTTAATGCCTCTGCGGCATCGCCATTTTAATTGATTGACATTCGGTAGGTCATTTCTCATATTACGCCTTATCCTAATTTGCCTGCTGTGGAACTTTATATTATGAATTTTGAATCAAATCATTTAGTCGCGCCTAACCCGCCTTGTTCTTATGATCTACCAATATTAAATACCTCTTTTATAGTCAAGCTCACTAGTATGGTTTTAATTAAAGTAACGGGAAAGGATGCAAAAAAATTATTGCAAGGTCAGTTAACGTGTCATTTAGATGAAATCACTGAGCAGACTTTCCGGTTGGGTGCTTATTGTAATGTGCAGGGCAGGGCAATTGCGACATTTTATTTATTCTATTGGCAAGACGCTTATTATTTTATTGTTCATGAAAAGGTAGCCGCTATTTTATTAACGACATTGAAAAAATACAGTGTTTTTTTTCAGGTGCAGCTTGATATCGTCTCAAATGGCTTGGCACTTTTTGGTATTCAAGAGGTAACGGCTGAATTTTATGCTCAAAATGATGCGCTACAAAGTAACGAACAGTCTCCCATGCTGTTAGGTGTTCCGGCTTATGTTGCTCATGCGAATCATGAAGGTATTTCTTTAGGCGTGCCAGGTGTATTTAAACGTAGCATTATTGTTTGTTTAAATGAGAGCCTTTTATTTTCTCGGCTGGATAGTTTATCGGTG
Organism: Klebsiella pneumoniae; assembly: GCA_945860125.1. Taxonomy (GTDB): domain Bacteria; phylum Pseudomonadota; class Gammaproteobacteria; order Pseudomonadales; family CAMAPQ01; genus CAMAPQ01. Next base: position 22,324 of record CAMAPQ010000021.1, on the reverse strand, counting down.
ATGCCTGATGTGGATCTATGGAGATTATTGGATATTGTCAAAGGTATTGCGCATGTTGATGGCGATACTAAGGAGCAGTATATTCCGATTGAGTTAAATTATGATTTGATACAAGGCATTAACTTTAAGAAAGGCTGTTATACAGGCCAAGAAATCATCGCCAGAATGCACTATAAAGGTAAGCCTAAATTCCGTGTGGCTTATATTTCTTTTGTTTCTGATGAGCAGGTTCATGCCAATCAATCTTTTTATGTGCAAACGTCGGAAGGTATTCGTCATGTTTTTGCTAAGCTTCTTTCTTGGGTTAAGTTGGCGCAAGAAAATCATGCTTTGGTGCTTATTAATCAATCGTTATTAGCGAGTATGTCATTAGACGAAGGGCAGTTGATTACAATTGATGAGCCGCGCTTAGATATTTATCTGCGCTCTAATATATACCCAAAGTAATTGGAATCACGAGGAGGCGGCAAGAGCGTGAACCCCATGAGCATAGATAAACTATGTGATTGGGGTGAATGAGAGCTGCCAACAATGCCGTGTTTTCAAGTACGAAGGGTATAGCCCCCATCCGATCAACTAACTTGTAGACTTTTAAATTATGTCTACTATTTCTTTTCTTATTAAGCAAGATCTTGAATCTTTAATTGAGAAAGATGAATTAAAATTACCGAGTCTTCCTGAAATTATCATTGATGCGCGCGACGTGGCGCAGAATCCTAAGCGATCAGGCGCTGATTTAGCAAAGGTAATAGGTCAAGATAGCGCAATTGCTGCCAAAATTATTAAGGCAGCGAATAATCCTGCTGTTAGGGTAAATTACCTTGTAACGGATATTGCCTCGGCCGTGAATCGTTTGGGTGTCGATATCGCTTGTAATTTAACAGTTGGTTTGGCCATGTCTCAGGTATTTCAGGCGGCAAGCAAAGTAATCGATAAAAAGATGAAAGCGATTTGGGCTCAAAATATTCAGATAGCAGGCATTGCTGAAAAAATTACGCGATTACACACTAAATTAAGGCCTGATGTTGCTTCTTTAGGGGGGTTGGTTCATACCATTGGTATTTTACCCATTTTGACTTATCTTGATGAAAAAGTGGTTGATTTAAGCGATGAAATTGCGATTGAGGAAATTATTGCTGAAATTCATCCTCTGTTGGGTGTAAAGATTTTATCTGTTTGGGATTTTCCAGAACAACTGGTCTTTATTCCAGGTCAGTATTTAAATTTGGAGCGAAATTCAGCAACGATTGATTTATGCTGATGTTATGCAAGTTGCTTATCTTCTTATGCTCAAGATGCAGTGGCAGGCGATGAATATTAATTATTTAACGATACCCAGTTTTCAAAAGTTTGGTTTGATAAGTGAAGAGGCTATCTCAGCATTAATTAATGCATTATCTAGCGAGCCTTCTTTGATTTCTTGATTTTTTTAGCGAGGTTATTTATGGGTAGTTCTTGGGTGCTAAAAGCAGATATTGAATCTTTGTCTTCTAAGCGTTTTCCCATTAATAGCATTACACAGTTTAGTGGTAAGCAGTTTTTTTTATTAGAAGGACGCAATGTGCTTGGACGTGATCTTGAGACATGCCAAGTTGTATTGCCGGGTGCTTATGTCAGTAGAGAGCATGCTGAAATTATTATAGATGAGGGTATTGTAACGTTACGCGATCTTGCTTCTGCAAATGGAACCTTTGTGAATGGGGTAACGGTACAGGAACAAGTGCTGGTATCTGGTGATGTTATTACTTTTGATGATATTAAGTTGGTCTTTTTAGTGCCCGGTGCTGAGCAAGATCAAACAATTGAGCAGACGCCTATTATAAAAGAAGCAGACCGCACTATGTTTCGTGCGTTACCAGCTGATCGTATAGTGAGTGGCAGTATCCTGCATAACAATAAGCCAAAAAATCGATCCTATCGTTGGATTATCGTGGCAACTTTATTTATGATTGCCGCTGCCGTTATTGTGTCTATTTCTTTGATTTAACCATTTTTTGAGGTTGTTATGAGTTGTAAGTTAGTGCCGCCACATGGTTCAGATCAGTTAAAAATTTTATTATTACAAGGCGATGAGTTGGCTTACGAAAAAGCGAGAGCGCATTCTTTTCCTCGTATTGAATTAAGTTCGCGAGAACAGGGTGATTTGATCATGCTAGGAACGGGGGGATTTACGCCCTTGGAAGGTTTTATGGGGCAGGCTGATTGGTTGAGTGTATGTCAAAACATGTGTCTGACGAATGGCGTTTTCTGGCCTATCCCTATTACCCTATCAACCACTCAGGCAATTGCCGCTGGTTTAAAGCAAGGTCAAGAGGTGGCGTTGGTAGAGGCGGAATCTGGCGAGATAATGGGTTCTTTGTTGCTTGATGAGATTTATACAATTGATAAGCTTGTTGAGGCTGAATGTGTTTTTAAAACAACGGATATTAATCATCCTGGCGTAAAAATGTTAATGGATCAGCCTGAGGTAAACCTTTCAGGTCGTGTGAAAGTTTTTTCTGAAGGAGACTTCCGTGAAAAATATGAGGGAATTTATCTGTCTCCACTTGAAACGCGTCAGCGACTTGAGGAGAAGGGATGGCGTACAGTCGCAGCATTTCAGACGCGTAATCCGATGCATCGCTCACATGAATATTTAGTCAAAATTGCACTTGAAGTGTGCGATGGCGTATTAATTCATTCGCTGTTGGGTAAATTAAAAGCAGGTGATATTCCGGCAGAAGTTCGACAAGAATCTATTAAAGTTTTAATTGATCATTATTTTGTAAAGGATTCTGTTATTCAGGCGGGCTATCCTTTGGATATGCGTTATGCAGGTCCGCGTGAGGCTTTATTGCATGCGTTATTCCGACAAAATTACGGTTGCTCCCATTTAATTGTCGGGCGTGATCATGCGGGTGTTGGTGAGTATTATGGTCCTTTTGATGCGCAGAAGATTTTTGATGAAATTAGTTCTTCTGCTCTAATTACTCAGCCGTTAAAAATTGATTGGACCTTTTGGTGTAACCAATGTTCTTCTATGGCATCAACTAAGACGTGTCCGCATACCCCTGCTGATCGTGTGTTAGTGTCCGGTACCAAGTTACGTAAGATGTTATCTGAAGGTGATCAGGTGCCTGATAATTTCAGTCGCCCTGAAGTATTGGAAGTTTTGCGTGAATACTATGTTGGTCTTTCTGAGCACGAACGGGTAAAAGTTGAGTTAACCGGTCATTCTGCAAGGTAAATAATTTTATTTTTAGCGCCCATTTTCTGATGAAAACTTGAAGTACTCGGTAAGTGCGCGGATAAGCTGTTTGAGCTCTTCAGGTGGATGGGTAAAGCTAAAGCCGGTGTCGTAATGTTCTGGTGCAATTTCTTGTTTGCACCAGTGACTGACGGCTTCAAAATTTATTTTTTTAGTGCCTTTTGATAGCGGTAGTTTCATTTGTAAATTAAATTGAGCATGTGTCAATAACTTATGCTTACTTACTAACATCATGCCCTGATTCGAAATGTTAACAATCGAACCCAGTGGTTTATTTGTTACGCGATTAAATACTAGCAAATAATTCGGAAGCTGATGCCGTTTTATAATTCTCTTTTCTTCTAAGTTATCCAAAGTAGCCTGCCCATAAATTAGCTGTTGCAATAAAAAATACATAATACTTTTCATTGTAGCTTACCTAATAAAAGCTGTGATTCATGTGGGGGCTATTTTCTGTTTTATATATTTTTTTCGCGGTTATTACTAATTTATTTACGCAAGCAAAACGCCAAGAAATGATTAATAATTTTAAAGTGGTCTTCAAAAAAATAAGGCTCCATTTCTATGAGTTGACTAATAGGAATCCAGCAGGCTAAAGAGGCGTCATCGTCTCCTTTGACAGCAGGAAGCGATGTATTATTAAGGTTAAGGTAATAAGCATGCGTAATAATGCGGCCTCTTATACTGCGATTAGGGTGGTCAAATACGTCAACTTTTTTAAGAGAATTAACGAATGTTTCTTTTGATAGCGGAATTTGTGTTTCTTCTTGTAGTTCTCGAATGGCGCAATCGATTATTTTTTCATGAGAGTCGAGAAATCCGCCTGGTATCGCCCATAGTCCTTTTCCAGGGCTGTGCTTTCTTTTTATAAGCAAGACATGATTGCATGATTGGACGATAGTGTCTGTTGTAATAAAAGGCCCTGTTCCCCATATTTTTTTGCTTTGTTCAATCGCTAAGTATTCTTCTTTCATGTTTTTGTATTCGTCAGAATACTGCCACTCATCCAGAAATTGTGCGGTGGTAGGCGGGAGGTCGTTTAAAAATAAAGAGCGCATGCATTGAGGTTCGGGAGATTCAAAATAGGTCTTTCGCAATTTTGTACCATCAATTTCGCCTTGTTTTGTTATGTTAATAAAGTGCCAGTTTGGGAAGAAATTAAGATAATAACTGGAGGCATCTTTTTGAAAGCCAATCAATGCTATCTTTTCTTGTTGAGTGCATTGAGCCTCAATCGCTAAAAGTAGCGATTGCTTCCACGCCTCATCATCGTAGTGGTCTCTTATGGTTATAAATTTAATGCGTGCTTGATTTTCTTTGGTTAAGGTAGACAGAATCATTGTCATTCGTTCTGCTTCTGAAAAAGGATTTTTAGCGCTGCGGGCCTGTAGCGATGATCCAAGTACAACAATAACCCGCGCAGCATTGTTTAGCGCATGATTAAGTAGTGCGCTATGTGCTTTATGAAAGGGTTGGAATCGACCAATGATAATACCTATATCGAAAGCAGCTACATCGAAAGAAAAAGAATAAGTGGTTGGCATGTTATATCTCGCAATTTGTGCTTTGGTTTTATGATGGCTCAAAAGTATATGCTGCTAATGTAGTGATGTTTGTTATAGTGGGTGCGGTTTTTTTTAAGCGTGTCTACTATTGTCAGGACAGGTCAAGATTATCGTCAAGTGTATTTGTGGGAGTGTTTAATGAAAGAGCCTGTTTTAAGTGTGCTGGGGGCTTATCATGACGCCATTGTAAAAGGCGGCGTTGTTTTTGATGTGAACCAGGAAAATATAATTCATCATTTTGATGAATTTAAATCTATTTTGCAGCATCGTTTATTAGCTGAAAACCGCTGCCGTTCTTCGGTAAATCAAAGCTTCTTTAAGTATTTTTTGGGTGAAAAAAAAAGAGCGTTAAGTGTCAGTGCAAAAGGGATTTATCTGTGGGGCGGAGTGGGGCGCGGAAAAACTTTTATTATGGATCTTTTTTTTCATGCGCTTCCCTTTGCTCAAAAGAAGCGTTTTCATTACCACCATCTTATGCAGCGCATTCATGAAGAGCTTAAAATTGAGCAGGGGGAAAAAGATCCGCTTGAAAAAGTGGTGAATAAAATTGCGAAAGAGGCTCATATTTTATGTATAGATGAGTTTTTTGTGACAGATATTGGCGATGCAATGATATTGAGCAGTTTTTTAGCGGCAATATTTAGTCGGGGTGTTGCATTAGTTATTACTTCTAATCTTCATCCTGCTGATCTATATAAAGGCGGTTTGCAGCGCCAGCTTTTTTTGCCCGCAATTAATCTTTTAGAGTTAAATTTGAAAGTTGTTTCTTTTGATCATGGTATGGACTATCGTCTGCGTGCGCTTGATGATGCGAGCGTTTTTTTTGCGGCAGGGGTTGATGCAGAAACGTCTATGAATACTATCTTTAATCAGATGCTTTTTGATGGCAGTACTCAAGAAGTTTCTTCTGATAAGGCTTTTGTTATAAATGAAAGGGAAATTATTTGTTTGAGACGTGGTGTAAATATTGTGTGGTTTTCTTTTCGTGAGTTATGTGGTGGTTTTAGAAGCCAGCTAGATTACGTTGAGATTGCCAAAAAATATCAGGCTGTTTTTATTAATGATATTCCTATTTTAACCGCATCAGACGATGATCAGGCAAGACGCTTCGTTTATTTAATTGATGCGCTGTATGATTATAACGTAAAGTTGGTTGCTTCTTTTCATTCGTCAGTGATGAATATTTATGATGGCTATCATCTTACTTTTGAGTTTCAGCGTGCTGTTAGTCGTTTGACTGAGATGAAAGCTGAATATTATTTATCTCGCCAGCATAGGAATATTTTGGATTAGTTTGGTTCTTATTTTTTATGTCCCATTTGAGCATAAATAAACGTCTGTAGCCTTTATTGCTATTACTTGAATGTGCGGTTGAAATAGAGTAGGATTGCACGGCTTATTTGGAGGTGTGTCAAGCATGAAAACGGTCAGTGTTAAGGCTAGTGAAGTTAAAAGAAAGTGGTATGTAGTAGATGCAGAAGGTAAAACTTTAGGTCGCTTAGCGTCAGAAATTGCCTTGCGTTTGCGCGGCAAGCATAGTCCTCAGTATACCCCGCACGTAGATACGGGCGACGGTATTATTGTTGTGAATGCTGAAAAAGTTTGTGTAACAGGCAATAAGAAGCAAGGTAAAATATATTATAGGCATACAGGCTATCCTGGAGGCTTAAGAACAAGAACTTTTGCGGAGATGATAGCTCGTACTCCTGAGAAGGTTATTGAGATTGCTGTTAAAGGTATGTTGCCAAAAAATATCTTGGGTAGAGAAATGTTTAGAAAGCTTAAAGTTTGCGTCGGTCCTGATCATAATCATGCTGCGCAGATGCCTGAGGTATTACAGTTTTCAAAGTAGTTGCTAAGTGTTTCCCTGCGCTTTTGTAGAATGTTAATTATCGGTCACGGGTGGGTGTGTGATGGCAGATTTTGATTATGGTACCGGTCGTCGTAAAACAGCGACAGCTAGAGTTTTTTTAAAGAAAGGTGAGGGTAAGATCTCTGTTAATAGCAGGGAGCTTGATGCTTATTTCTGTCGCCCTACTGCAAGTATGGTTGTGCGTCAGCCTTTTGAGCTTTTAGATATCGTCGGCAAGTTTGATGTTTTTGCCACAGTCACTGGCGGTGGTCTTGGCGGTCAAGCTGGCGCACTTAGGCATGGAATTACCCGTGCTCTAATTGAGTATGATGAAACTTTTAGAACGCCTCTAAAGAGAGCTGGTTATGTAACTAGAGATGCTAGAGAAGTTGAGCGTAAGAAAGTTGGTTTGAAAAAGGCGAGAAAGAGACCTCAGTATTCTAAGCGTTAGTGCGCTTTTGTTGTCGTTTATATGGGGAGCTTGTTGCTCCCTTTTTTGCTTCTGTTATTAGTTTTACCTCAGTTTAAGTTATATAATTACCATCTCTCTTCAGTATAGTTAAAGCGCAAAAATGATCTGATTTATTAGGTCATTAGGTTGTGTCGCGTTACACGCATGGAATGTTCATGGTTGTTTAGTCGCGTTATTTGTTTAAATTTTCTTTGGAGCAAAGCAAATGAGTGAAAAGTCTACTTGCGAGAACAGCGCTAGGCGTCGTGTCTTGATTGGATTATCGTCAGCTATTGGTGCTGTTGGTGCTGTTGGTGCTGCAACGCCTTTTGTGAAGGCTTGGAATCCTAGCGCTAAGGCAAAAGCGGCGGGTGCTCCTGTTCAGGTTGATATTAGTAAAGTTGAAATGGGTCAGCGGCTAGTTGTTGAATGGAGAGGTAAGCCTGTTTGGGTTGTAAGGCGATCTCAGGAAATCCTTGATAACCTAGTTAAAGTGGCTGGAGATACTCGTGATCCTGAAAGTAAAGAGCTTCAGCAACCTGCTTATGCCACAAACTCATACCGTTCTATTAAGCCTGAGTATCTTATTCTTGTCGGTATTTGCACGCATTTGGGGTGCGCGCCTCTTTTTAGGCCAGAAGTTTCTCCTGCGGACTTAGGTAGCTCTTGGTTTGGCGGCTTTTTTTGCCCTTGTCATGGCTCTAAATTTGACATGGCTGGAAGAGTATTTAAGGGTGTCCCTGCTCCGACTAATTTAGAGATTCCGCCTCATTATTATGTCAGCGATAGCGTTATTGTAATTGGTGTTGACAAGGAGAGCGCATAATGGGCTTTTTAAATAATATAATGACTTGGGTTGATGCAAGATTTCCAGCTACGAGGCTTTTTGAGGATCATTTAAGCAAATACTACGCTCCAAAAAGCTTTAATATTTGGTATTTTTTTGGTTCTTTATCTCTACTTGTTTTAGTTAATCAATTAATCACTGGTGTATGGCTAACAATGTCTTATACGCCAAGTGGTGAAGGCGCCTTTGATTCTATTGAATATATTATGCGTGATGTCGAGTATGGTTGGTTAATTAGATACTTGCACTCCACAGGTGCGTCTGCATTCTTTGTTGTCGTTTATCTGCATATGTTTCGGGGCGTAATGTATGGTTCTTACCAGAAGCCGCGTGAGCTAGTTTGGCTTTTTGGCATGTGTATTTATCTTGTTTTAATGATGGAAGCTTTTTTTGGTTATCTTTTACCTTGGGGGCAGATGTCTTATTGGGGCGCTCAGGTTATTTTAAATCTTGTTGGTGTTATCCCTGTTATTGGTGATGATCTTATTCTTTGGGTTCGTGGTGATTACCTTATTTCGGGTGTTACGCTAAATCGTTTTTTTGCACTCCATGTTGTCGCAATTCCTATTGTTTTACTTGCTTTGGTCGTGATGCATATTATTGCTTTGCACGAAGTTGGCTCCAATAATCCTGATGGGATTGATATCAAAGCAAAGAAAGATGATAAAGGCGTTCCTTTGGATGGCATTCCTTTTCATCCGTACTATACAGTGCATGATTTAGTTGCTGTTGTCGTTTTTCTTTTTGTGTTTTTATCAGTCGTATTTTTCTTCCCTGATGGGGGAGGCTTATTTTTAGAGCCGCCTAATTTTGAGCCTGTTAATCCAATGAAAACTCCAGATCATATAGCACCTGTTTGGTATTTTACGCCTTTTTACTCCATTCTCCGTGCTGTGCCAAATAAAGAGCTGGGTGTAATTGCTATGGGTGCAGCTGTTGCTGTTTTATTTATTTTGCCCTGGTTGGATCGTAGCCCTGTTCGTTCAATTAGATATAAGGGTTGGTGCAGCAAAATTGCTTTAGCCATTTTTGTGATTGTTTTTATCACTTTAGGTTATCTTGGTACTCAAGCCCCATCAGATGGTAAAACGCTTATTGCTCGTATCTGTATGGCTGGTTACTTTCTGTTTTTCGTGTTAATGCCTATTTATAGTAGGTTTGAGGCGACTAAATTGGTTCCTGAGAGAGTGAGGATGAGCCACTAATGAATAATTATGTTAATTTTAGGAAGTTTATTGCTGTTTTAGTCGTTATTTTTAGTGCAGCGTTGTTGCCGTCTGCTTGGGCAAGTAACGCAGGCCACAACGAGCATTTGGTTTCTGCGCCAATTAATTATAAAGATAAAGTTTCGCTGCAGAAGGGCGCTAAGCTTTTTATGAATTATTGTTCTGGGTGCCACTCTGCTAAATATATGCGCTATGAGAGAATTTCTCAGGACTTAGCTATTCCTACGGATATTGTCTTAGCAAGCTTATCTTTTACAGGCGAAAAAATAGGCGATCAAATTATTTCTTCCATGCCGGTAAGTTTAGCTAAAGAATGGTTTGGTTCACCGCCTCCAGATCTTACTTTAGAGGCTAGATTAAGGGGTTCTGATTGGCTTTATTCCTATTTGATTGGTTTTTATCAAGATGAAAAACGTCCTTGGGGTGCTAATAATTATCTATTTGATAAAGTTGCCATGCCAGATGTTTTAGAGCCTCTACGGAAAGAGTTGGGAGATAAGCAGTTTAAGCTGGCAATGTCGGATCTTACCAACTTTATGACCTATATGGCTGAGCCAGTTAAGCTAGAAAGGGAGCGGCTAGGCACGTATGTGCTTATTTTCTTGGTTATTTTATTTATACCTGTTTATTTTTTAAATAGAGAGTACTGGAAAGATATTAAGTAGTTTTGTTGGGGGTGTGATATCATTTGGGCCGGATAATCCTTTCGGATTATTCGGTCGACGCTTTTCCATTGATTAAAAAAAATATTATTAGGTTTGGGAGATTTTATGGGTGTAGTTGCAAAACGTTCCTCTATGGTGTTTTACACAACCGGTAATGATCATTATAGTCACCGAGTCAAAATTGTCTTAGCTGAAAAAGGTGTGGCGGTTGATGTTATTGAGACTGCTGTTGCTCATATTCCGGTAGATGTCATGGAGTTTAACCCACATAAAACAATGCCTATTTTAGTTGATAGGGATCTAGTATTGCATGAGCAAAGTGTAATTATGGAGTATCTAGATGAGCGTTTTCCTCACCCTCCCTTGCTGCCTGTTTATCCTGTTGCTCGTGCACAAAGTAGAATGTGGATACATCGTATTCAAAAAGATTGGGCTGTCCATGTTGACGCAATTTTAGGCGACGCTCAATCTGCACTTACAAAACAAATGCATCGCGATAAGTTAGTTGAGAGTTTTATCTCGGTTTCTCCTATTTTTGCACACAAACCTTACTTTATGAGTGATGAGTTCACACTTGTTGATTGTTGCGTTGCGCCTATTTTATGGCGTTTACCAATGCTGGAAGTGGAGCTGCCCAAAAAAAAATGCGCCCACCTAATGACTTATGCAGATCGTTTGTATAAAAGAGCTTCTTTTCAGGCAAGTTTATCTAGGCTTGATGCTGAGAAGATGAGAGATCTATTTGTTGTATAAATATTTTTAGATTTATCTTTGTATTAAATTTTTTTTAACAAGCTTATTTAGGATATTTTTGGTGTGACTGAATTATTTTCTACGCGATCTTACTTTGTGAGAGCGATGCGTGAGTGGGTTGAAGATAACCATCTAACATCTTACCTTTTGGTTGATGCAACATTGCCTAACGTTAGTGTTCCCAATGAGTACGTTCAAGATGGAAGGATTTTGCTTAATGTTTCATCTGTGGCAGTAAAAGATCTTTCTGTTAATCACGAATTTCTTTCTTTTTCTGCCCGATTTTCTGGCATTGTTAAGCAAGTTAATTTACCTATTCAGGCTGTTCTTGCTATTTATGCTAAGGAAAATGGGAAGGGTTTATTCTTTGATCAGGTAGGCGATATTGTTCCGCCGCCACCCATTACGCCTGGACCTTCTATTCCTCCCTTAGGTTCAAGTAATAAAAAACAAGTTGTAGCCATAAAAAACAAGAAAGCAAGAGCTAATCTTAGAGTCATTAAGTAAGTTGGTCTGTTTTGAACAAGCGTTAGCATTTTTTGCTCTTAACGCTTGCTCTAACTGCCTTTTTTCCAAAATACCTCTTCAACTGAATTTTCTTTGTTAAGAATTCTTGCAAAGGTGAATAACCAATCAGATAAGCGATTAATAAATTTAAGACTATTATCATTCATTTCTTGGTTAAGATTTAGTTTTACGCAGCTTCTTTCTGCCCTTCTGCAAACTGTTCTTGCTACATGGCATTGACTTGTTGCTATATGCCCTGCAGGAAGAATAAATTCTTTCAGTGCGCTAAGATCTTCATTCATTTCATCAATTTCTTTTTCTAATTTTTCCGTATGGTTTTTCTCTAGTAATTTAAAGCCAGGAATGCACAGCTCGCCACCTAAATCAAATAGGCGATGCTGGATGAATGAAAGTTTTTCGCTATGTACTTTAATGAAAGTTTTATCTTTAGAGAAGTTATCAGTAAAGCTTTTTATTAAGCCAATATGACTATTTAGCTCGTCTATATCACCCATTGCGATGACTCGTTCGTCATATTTTGGCACGCGTGTATTATTGCCAAGGCCTGTTGTTCCATTATCTCCCGTGCGAGTATAAATTTTAGTTAGTCTGTTTCCCATTGGGGTATTTGCTCCATATGATATTCGTCTGCTTTTTTAGATTCATTGTTTGTAAATTCATATGTTGAAATATATGAATTTGATGAGTTATCAGAACAGGTTTTAATAGCAAAGTTAAAAAGGCTTTGTACTTTTGGTATAAGTAAGCATTCTTTAGGTTGAAGGTAGCAAACACGCATAGAGACTTGAATCGTAACGTAACCATTCTCGGTTGGATAAACTTTAAAGTTTGCAGCATCAATAAGCCTTTTAAAATGTAGCGCTCTTTTACATTCTTCAAAACTATTTCGTAGTGAGGCAATACCAAAAAAACGTGTATCAATATGCGCAACTGTATCCATTGGGCGGGTATTTTGCCTGAGTCGCATTGTGATCCCTTCGGTGAGTTGTGCCATCGCGTTTACTGATAGGCGCTCTAAAAGCTCATCATGGTTTAACACTTGAAGAATAAGTAAACACGGGTATCCACCACGAGAGAAAGCATGCTTCAAAAGATTTTCTAAAGAAAGCTTTAAATGTTGGGTGTTACTGATACCGGTTTTTATATCAACCAGAGCATTATTTTTTAGTTTGCAATATTTATTTAAGAGTATTTGTTTTTCTTGAAAGCACTGGTTGATAAGTGCTGATAAACGTAGCGCAGATAATATTCTAGGGATCAGCTCAACTTTCATATCTGACTTACAAATAAAGTCATCTATGCCATGAGAAAATGCTTCGTATAAAGACTGGTTGCACTCTTTTGCGGTGAGTAAAATAATATAAGTGTAATGATAATTGCTTTTATCCAGTGTACGGATGTATTGGGTAAATTCCAGTCCGTCCATTGTAGGCATGATCCAGTCAACAACAACAATCGATACTCTATTTTTTTCAAGAATGCTCAGCGCTTGAAGAGCTGATGAAGCTTTAGTTACTTGTGTAAAACCAGCTGACTGTAATGTTTTTGAAACAAGGAAGTTGCTGAACTTAGTATCATCAACCACAAGTATCGGTGTGGTGAACTGTTGCATATTTTAAGGCTCTATTATTGGCGGCGGTGAAGAATTATTATTAATTGGCATATTCCAAGGCGCAACCCAATGCAGAATAATGATTCCTGGGAGGGCAAGTAGCGCACAGCTTAAGAAAAAAGTAGTCCACCCCATGTTCTCTGCGAGAAATCCTGTCGTTGCACTTGCTAGATTGCGCGGTAAAGAAGCGAGTGCTGTGAGCAGTGCAATTTGCGAAGCGGCAAATTTTAGGCTAGATTCCCTTGCAATAAAAGCAGTAAAAGCGCTTGTGCCCAAGCCGATCCCAAAGTATTCAGTAGCAATAGCGCCGCTTAATAGCCATGTATTTTTTCCGGTTTCGGCTAAGAGTGCAAAGCCTAAAATTGCAATACATTGCGCTAATCCGAATAGCCATAGGGCGCGGTTAATGCCAATTTTAAAAATCATTGCACCCCCGAGCATTCCACCAATAATCATTGGCCAAAGGGCGGCATTTTTTGCAACAATACCAATTTCTTCGCGTGAAAAGCCAAGGTCTATATAAAAAGGTGTTGAAAGCGCTGTTGCCATATTATCACCCAACTTATAAAGCACCATAAAAGCAAAAAGTAACAGAGTATTTCTCATCCCCTTTCTGTTCAATAGTTCATAAGCAGGTTCAATAAATGCCTGTAAAATAGAAGAGTGACGGTGATATTCTATGGGTTTTTTAATGCAGAGGCTCATTCCAATGCCGGGGAGCATAAAAGCTGCCATTGTTAAAAAAACCGATGCCCAAGAAGTATGGCTCGACATAATTAAGCCTAGAGAGCCTGGTATTAAGCCGGCTATTCTATAAGCATTAACATGAATGGCGTTCCCTAGGCCTAGCTCGAGTTCGTTGAGTAATTCTCGACGATAAGCGTCCAGCACAATATCTTGTGTTGCGCTAAATAAGGCGAGGCATACCGAAGCAATTACAATTGATGATAAAGATTGGGTGGGTGAGAATAAGCCAAAAGATATAATAAAAATTACGCATGTTATTTGGGTCAAGATCATCCATGATTTGCGATTGCCTAGCGCTTGAAAAAGTGTATAGCGATCAACGAGTGGTGCCCAAAGAAATTTAATGGAGTAGGGGATGCCTATTAAGGAAAATAAGCCAATTTCTTTAAGAGAAATACCCTCAGATCTTAACCAGGCTGGAATGAGAGAAATTAATATGTAAAGCGGTAAGCCTGAGCTCAGGCCTGTTAGAATACACAGCATCATTTTTTTGTTGAAAAAAATACTGAAGTCTATTTTTTGAGCGTTTTTCATAATAGTAAAAAGTAAAGGAATATTGTACGTTGTGTATTTTTAGTTAAGTTATTTCTGATTTCAGAATAACTTGATGCAGTGTAGAGTAACCTAGAGAATCTTTCCTTTGCTTTCAAGTAAAATAACGGTAATTTTGATAGGAAATGTAAATATGTCTAATGAAGAATTAACAATGCAGACCTTGCAAGTTCCACCTCATATTATTGTTTCTCGTATACTACAAAATAATAACAATGCTTATCTTGCAACGCACTCTGTTGATTGTGAAGGTTATCCTTTCGCAAGTTTTGTCCCTTATGTATTAGATGATACGAATGCGATCATTATTTTAATTAGTGCTTTGGCCGAGCATACAAAAAATATTGAGCAGAATTCAAAGATTTCTTTGCTTATTATTGATGAGCATTCTGAGCAGTTCAGTCAAGATAAGCCGCAAGCTGCAAGGATATCTTTATTTTGTTTGGCTGAAAAAGTAGCTAAAGAAAAGCAGTTATTGGTTGCTGATCAATATGTGAGCGTTTTTCCTGATAGTAAAATGTTTTATGAGAAATTAGATTTTAGTTTTTTTCGCTTATTGCCTCAAAGGGTCAGACTCATTGAAGGTTTTGGTCGAGTAACATGGGTTGATTATCCATTCAAAAATGATTAAGCCGGTACGCCTTTTGTTTTTTAAAAGACAATTTTTTATTTGAATACTGCCCTTGAAAAAGAAAATCATACCCCCATCTCGTATTGCATAAGAATGCTTCGTGCTGCTTGTAACGCTAATAGATCAAGCACTAATCTGTTTTGCATGATCTATTAGCGTTACAAGCAGTTTTGGTTCTTTCCCCTTTTTTTCTTCTACGTTTTTGCGTAGTCGAATGGTTGTTAATTAAATCTACTGAGGAGACGTTCGTAATGAAAAAAATTCGACCATTGCATGATCGTGTTGTAATTCGCCGTGAAGATGAAGAAACCAAGAGTTTAGGTGGAATCGTTTTACCTGGTTCTGCACAAGAAAAGCCTGCTAGAGGCGAAGTTGTTGCTGTTGGTTCTGGTCGTATTTTAGAGAATGGCGAAGCCAGACCACTTGATCTTAAAGTTGGCGATAAAGTGATTTTTGGTCAATACAGTGGTAGCTCTGTGAAGCTGGATGGAAAAGAGCTTCTAATTATGGGTGAGAGTGAAATTTTTGGCGTTATTGAGGGTTAATCAATCACTTGTGTTGATTGTTTAAAGAAACTGTTTTTATTTAGGTAATGTGAAAGGAAAAAAATTATGGCAGCAAAAGAAGTTAAATTTGGTGATGATGCGCGCAAAAAAATGTTAGCAGGTGTAAACCTTTTAGCTGATGCGGTAAAGGTTACTTTGGGCCCTAAGGGTCGTAATGTCGTGCTAGAAAAATCTTTTGGTGCGCCAACAATCACGAAAGATGGCGTATCTGTTGCGAAAGAAATTGAGCTAAAAGACAGATTTGAAAATATGGGCGCGCAAATGGTAAAAGAAGTTGCGTCACAGACTTCTGATGTAGCGGGTGATGGTACAACCACTGCAACTGTATTGGCTCAAGCTATTCTTAATGAAGGTTTGAAAGCTGTTGCTGCTGGCATGAATCCTATGGATCTTAAAAGGGGTATTGATAAAGCAGTGATTGCGGTTGTTGCCCAAATTAAACTGCTTGCGACACCTTGTTTTGATGACAAGTCTATCGCTCAAGTAGGTATGATTTCAGCTAACAGTGATGATTCAATCGGTACCATTATTGCTGAGGCAATGTCTAAAGTGGGCAAAGAAGGCGTTATTACAGTTGAAGAAGGTAGCGGCTTAGAAAATAGTCTAGATATCGTTGAAGGTATGCAGTTTGATAGAGGCTACCTCTCACCTTATTTTATCAACAACCAAGAGAGCATGAGCGTTCAACTAGAGAATCCTTTTATTTTATTCGCAGATAAAAAGATCTCTAATATTCGTGAAATGCTGCCTATTCTAGAAGGCGTTGCTAAATCAGGCCGTGCATTGCTTATTATTGCTGAAGATGTAGAAGGCGAAGCCTTAGCAACTTTGGTTGTTAATAATATGCGTGGCATTGTTAAAGTGTCTGCAGTTAAAGCGCCTGGCTTTGGCGATCGTAGAAAAGCAATGTTGCAGGATATTGCTGTATTAACCGGTGGTACTGTTATTTCTGAAGAAGTTGGTTTAACCCTTGAAAATGCGACATTAAATGATCTAGGTCATGCTAAGACGGTTCGTATTACTAAAGAAAATACAACGATTGTTGATGGTGCAGGTAACAGTGCAGAAATCGAAGGTCGTGTTCTTCAAATTCGTAAGCAAATTGAAGATGCAAGCTCAGACTATGATCGTGAAAAGCTTCAAGAGCGTGTTGCTAAACTAGCTGGCGGCGTAGCTGTTATCAAAGTAGGCGCAGCAACTGAAGTTGAAATGAAAGAGAAAAAAGCACGTGTAGAAGATGCACTGCATGCGACGCGTGCGGCTGTTGAAGAAGGCGTGGTTCCTGGTGGTGGTGTTGCGTTTGTACGTGCGCTACAAAACATTGGTGCAATTGATACCATCAATGAAGATCAAAAAGTGGGTGTTCAACTCTTATTGAGAGCGATTGAGTCGCCTTTACGCCAAATCGTTGCTAATGCCGGCGAAGAACCTTCTGTTGTATCAAACAGAATTAAGGAAGGCAAAGGAAACTTTGGTTATAACGCAGCAACTGGTCAATATGGCGACATGATTGAAATGGGAATCTTGGATCCTGCAAAAGTGACACGCTCAGCGTTACAGCATGCAGCGTCTGTTGCTGGTTTAATGATTACCACTGAAGCGATGATTGCTGAGAAGCCAGAAGATAAGGCAGCACCAGCAGGCGGTGGTCATGACATGGGCGGCATGGGCGGCATGGGCGGCATGATGTAGGTATTGTGAATAATGTAGTTTGATGATTGCACACACTTGTGTAACCCCGATCTTCTTTTTGAGGATCGGGGTTTTTTAGTTTTAGCGGTTAATTAAGTAATAAAAAAGAATAAGTTGTCTTGAGGTTTGCTATGCCACCTATTAATCCTGCGCCACATTCTGTAAGCGATCATTTGCCAGCTGATCTTATACATGATTCAGTTTCTTCTCTTGGTAATATTGAGCATTTAGCTACTATTCCATCAGATCGTAGAGCGCCCTTTGCTAGCGATAGCATGCGTAAAAAAAGTCAGCTCCCTATTAATTTACAGTCAATAGCTGAATTTTCAATACACGCTTCTATTCATCTAGGCGTAAGGTCAGCTTCTTTGCAAGCAATTAAAGTTTCTTTTTCATTTCTGTCTCATTTTATTGCTAATAAATTGGGTAAAAATAATATGCTGAATAGTTGTTTAGACTCAAAAGCAGTACAAAAAATATGCGCCCATCTTTTAACAGATAAAAGCGCGTCATTAATTGCTCTTTTTTTGAAAAAAATGGTACCCATTAATGAAATTGTAGATACAGAGCCTCAAATAAACAGCAATGAAAGCCGTCAAAATTTTTTACTATCCGCCTCTTTTTTAGAAAAAATGATCGCAACATTAGAAAAAACGCCTATAGATACCTTATACAGAGGTGTAGGCATTTTAATTAATCAACAGGTCCAGCAATCTGCTAGACCTGTTATTGCAGAGGCTGTCGCACTTTTATTTGAGAAAAAAGGAGAAAGCGAGCTTAAGTTTTTACCTTTCTTAAGTGCATTATTATTGATTGCTGGTTCTGGGGCAATGGATAGTGGTGTGAGTAAAGTATTATTTCCAGATAAAAAACAGCGCCTGCATGTGGGCGAGCGTGTTACATCAACAGTAAAAAAAGAAAGTTTAAAAATTTTACAGCAAGAGCTCGCATTCAAGCAGTTTATTAATATAATGAGCCATATGGCTTCTCATGTTGGTATTCATTTGGCTTCAGCGCCTTCGTGTACCAAGCGGCAATTAGCATTGCTTTTTTTAACAGGGAAAATACCTACGCACTTGCTCAGAGCATAGGTAAAATGACAATGGATTTCACTTATCAAAATGGTAACTCTTCATCGTATTAATAGTTGTAGCGCTCAATATTTTTTTAGGTTGCTTACTTTTATAGCTTTTATGATATTGACGCGCTTTTCTTTTGCTGAAAAAAATAACCTAAATAATATTATGCCTTTTCAGGCTTGCTTTGAGCGCGCCGCAGTTAAATACAATATTGACCTAAGTTTGCTCTTAGGTATTGCTAAGACAGAAAGTAACTTTAAACCAGAAGCATTGCATCGCAATACAAATGGCACACAGGATATCGGCGTGATGCAAATTAATACACAGTGGTTGCCTAAGTTGCAGTCTTTTGGTATTGCTCGCGATAATTTACTTGAACCTTGTACAAATATTGATGTTGCCGCTTGGATTTTAGCGCACAATTTTGCAACTCACGGTCACACACTAACGGCTTTAGGTGCTTATAATGCAGGCTTTAAAGATCAGCCTGCTTTAAATAAAATTAGAACGCAGTATGCTGTGAAAGTATTAATGCATTCGCTGGAGCATGATCATTAGTATGAATAAAAAACAATCAAGATGAGCAGCTAATTTCAATATCTTTTGCCCACTCAGGTGCTATTGAGGCATATTTTTCGTGCTTTGGCTGCTCATCAAAGGGTTGCTTAAGTAGTTTTAATAAAATGCCGACTTCTGAAAAATCGCCTTTTTCTGCCTGTTTAATGGCGGCTTCTGCAAGATAGTTTCTTAAAATATATTTTGGGTTTTTTAATTTCATTTGTTGTTGTCTCGTTTTATTTTCAAGAGACTCAGCGGCAGCCAATTGATTATAATCTATAAACCATTGTTCAAATTCAGGGCTTTTTTGAAGGGCATCAATAAGAAACGTGTTTTCAAGGGGAAGTGAAAAATCGCATAATTGCCTTAAAAAATAGCTGTAGTCAACTTTGTGTTTATGTAAGAGTGTAAGAAGTCGCCTGATAATTTCTTGCTCTTTTTTATCGTCTTGTTTATTAAGTGTAAGCCCTAGTTTTTCACGCATTAATGTGAAGTAGTGCGTTTCAAAGTAACTTGAAAAAGCGTTCAGTGCCTCATTAATTTCTTCTTGTTGTAACCAGTGAGAAAAAGTATGTCCCAGTGCGCTTAAATTCCATCCTGCAATATTTGGTTGTTGATCAAAAGCATATCTACCCGTTTCATCTGAGTGATTACAGATTGAAAAATAATTAAAATCGTCCATAAAAGCATAGGGGCCATAGTCTAAAGTTAGGCTCAATATAGACATATTATCTGTATTCATCACGCCATGTTGAAAGCCAACTGCTTGCCATTTAGCAACGAGCTGGGCAGTTTGTTTGCAGATAGTTTCAAGTAAAGCGAGTGCCGGTTTTTCAGCATTGATTAATTCGGGGAAGTGTTGCTTTAAAACAAACGATAGCAATTGATTTAATTCAGGCCATTTCTGGTTGTAAAAGAAATATTCAAAATGTCCAAAACGAATATGGCTAGGACTTAGCCTAATCAGTGATGCGCCTTGTTCTATTTTTTCTCTTTGCACTTTTTCTTCGCTGCCAATAATGCAAAGAGCGCGTGTTGTGGGAATGTTTAGATGAAATAAAGCTTCACTTGCGAGATACTCACGAATAACGGAACGTAATACGGCGCGTCCATCGCCAAAGCGTGAAAAAGGCGTGGGGCCTGCACCTTTTAAATGCAATTCCCATTTTTCTCGATGCATATTTTCCACTTCGCCTAGTAAAATGGCGCGGCCATCACCTAATTTTGGATTATAAGATCCGAACTGATGCCCGCTATAGATCATTGCGAGAGGTCGTGTATTTGGAATTATCTTAAAACCTGAAAAATAGGTAACGCAGTCACGCTCAAGTTCGCAAGAAACATTGAGATCTAGCAAGTTACAGGCAGTTTCGTTGAGATGTATCAGGTAAGGCTTTGTTAGGGGCGTGGGCATGACATAGCGAAAAAAAGCATCGCCTAGGTCTTCAAAATGAGTTGTAAAATTTAGTTCTGACAGTTCTTTTTTCATGAGGATGCTAATGGATATAAATATTAGTGAGGGAAAACGTCTGTATATGATGTTCAGCGCTATCCTATTATCATTGTTGCTTTTTTCGCAAGCTTTCATGGTGCAATCTGCTGAAGTAGATAGTTTTACGCAAAGAAATCAGCCTCTTGCAGATGCCTTAACGCTTGTTAATCATATTACGCAGCAGCGTTTTGTGGAGGCGGTTGACCGTGCTAACCGTATTTCAAGAAATGTTGCCATGCATCGTAGGCCGCCGAAATCCACGCATAAAATTTATTCAATGCAAAAAAGTGTAGATTACTGTAATGCTGATCATCTTTACGATACTTTGCGTGAAGAGTTTGGTGGTGCATTTGTGGGTCATTTTGAAGAAGATTTAACGGATAGCCCTATTGTTCCTAAGCGACTTATCCCAAGAGAGCAATCAATTTATCAAGATTTTCTTTTTAAAGAAGCACCCACGCTCATTGCTGCAAATCGTATTAGTCCTGTTTTAAATATGGCTAATATTTTTATTGGTACAGATAAATTTGGCCATTTTTTTGAGGAAGGCTGGGTTTATTTTGAAAAAGCCTATATTGCAGAGGAGTCGCTAAGTGACGCTATTTTTTTTGGTTTTCTAACGGAAAGTATGGGGTATGGTGCGGTTACAACAGGTGTTTTTTCTTATGCTGATCTTGTTGCAAACTTAAATGGCATGCGTTTTTGGAACCGTGTTTTAGCAGAAAATCCTGATATTTTGACGGGTCAAAAAATCCGCCCTTATATTGCGTGCATGCATCGTACTTGGCAAATACAAACTGTTTTTGATTGGTATGATTATATTGATCTTGCGTGGGATGAGGCAAATAATTGCGTTAAACTCAGAAACGAGCAATTACTTTTAAAGGTTAAAAATAGACTTTCATTATTGGATAAAAATAATAATGCTGTTTCGAGTTGTCTCATTGGTAAAGTAAATTGGTATGATGTTAAAGAAAAATATGGCAATTATTTTCCTTATTTAATTAATCTTGAAGGACATGTAACCTTACCTGACACTCTTCTACCGGATGCTATGCTTGAAACCTATTGGAATAAAATCGATGGTGATCATAAAAAGCCTGAGTGGATTAAGAAAATGTATTTAAGAGCAATCGCTTATTTAAAAATATGGCAGTAATTTATTCGCATTGTTTTTTTATCAAGAATAATATCGACCTGCATCAACTCTTAGTGTGCTTCCTGTTATAAACGGCGTATTCGCAATGTAATCTACTGTTTTTAAAATCGGCTCAAACCCAATCATTTTTTTAAATAGTGTGCCTTCAAGCGTTTTTTTTCTGTCTTCTTCTGTATGTAAAGGTAAAAATTCAAGAGGGCCTGGTTGAATCGCATTCACCTTGATTTTGGGTGCAAATGATTTTGCAAAACTGATGGTAAGATTTTGCAGCCCTGCTTTTGTTGCGGCATAGTCAATAAAGTCAGGGTTAGGATTATCCGCATAAATATCGGTTAAGTGGATAATGTCAGCAAATTCGCATGGTGCATTGATTAGCAGTGGTTTTAGTGCAAAATTTAAGTAAAGTGGTGCTTGCATGTGGGTACAAAAATGCATTTTAAAATCTTCTGCCATTTGCATAGGATTTTGCATATTGCTTTTAAAAAAGCTAGAAGCATTATGAATAATAAGATTTAGGTAAGGTGTTTTTTTAAGAAGGGTATCGGCTAGTATTTTTACTTCATTCAGATGGGTAAAGTCTGCTTGAATAATTTCAGCGCCTTTTTCCTTTAATAGATCCATTTCAGGCCGGTGCGTTCGGTAGTGACAAAAAACATCATACTGCCGATCTAAAAAAGCATTGGCTATAAAAAAGCCTAATCTTCTTGAGCAGCCAGTAATAAATACTTTATATGCTGGCTTCTGTTGCGGTGTTTTGTCCATTAAATTGATGATCCATCATAAGCGCAGGTTGATCTTCTTTGGGGGTGCCAACGATTTTGGCAGGAATGCCTGCAACGGTTGTATGCGCAGGCACATTATTTAATACAACACTACCCGCCGCAACTTTTGCCCCTTCGCCAATTTCTATATTACCCAGTAAAGTTGCGTGTGCACTCAGTAGCACGCCTTTTCTCACTTTAGGATGTCGGTCTCCTATATCTTTACCTGTACCGCCTAATGTTACGCCATGCAGAATAGAAACGTCATCTTCAATCACGGCTGTTTCACCAATGACAATACCCGTTGCATGATCCACTAAAATGCCTGAGCCTATTTGAGC
>CAMAPQ010000020.1 GCA_945860125.1 Klebsiella pneumoniae | reverse complement strand
GTTTTTATTTAATGGGGTTTTTATGTCAAAAGAACGCTTTACCAGCAGTGTCCAGCACATTCTCTCAGAAAGCCATTCTTTAGCCTTGCGTTATGATCATCAGTTTATAGAGGCGGCGCATATTTTATCTGCTCTTTTGGCTCAGCCAGACTCGTCTGTTACCCCGTTATTGCGTGATGCGAAAATTCAAGTAGAAGAATTAAAAAGTACTGTTACAGAAATACTCGAAAAAATGCCGAAAATTGAGCAAAGTGATGGGCAAATCCATTTTTCTAATGAGTGTTTACGTTTGTTTAATTTGGCCGAAAAAGCAGCGATTGGACGTGGCGATCAGTTTGTGTCAACTGAGATGCTGTTGCTCTCTTTGTTACAAGAACGAGGCAGCATCGGTGATTTATTTAAGAAGTTAAAGTTAACTGAAAAAACATTGAGTCAAAAAATTGAGCAAATGAGGAAAGGAGAGACAGTGAAAGATCCACAAGCAGAAGAGGGTCGTCAGGCGCTTGAGAAGTACACGATTGATTTAACCTTAAGAGCTTCTTCGGGCAAGCTAGATCCTGTTATTGGTCGGGATGAGGAAATTCGCCGCACTATTCAGGTTTTACAGCGACGCACTAAAAATAATCCGGTTTTAATTGGCGAACCGGGCGTCGGAAAAACAGCTATTGTTGAAGGTTTGGCGCAAAGAATTATTAATGGAGAAGTGCCGGAAGGCTTAAAAAATAAGCGTGTATTATCGCTGGATATGGGGGCCTTAATCGCTGGCGCTAAATTTAGAGGCGATTTTGAAGAGCGATTAAAAGCCGTGCTGAATGATCTTGCGAAGCAAGAAGGGCAGGTTATTTTATTTATTGATGAAATTCATACCATGGTCGGTGCAGGTAAAGCGGAAGGGGCAATGGATGCAGGAAATATGCTTAAACCTGCTTTGGCACGTGGTGAGTTACATTGTGTCGGCGCAACAACGCTGGATGAATACCGGCAATTTATTGAAAAAGATGCTGCCCTTGAGCGCCGATTTCAGAAGGTATTAGTTGATGAGCCGAGCGTTGAAGATACCATTGCTATATTACGTGGTTTAAAAGAACGTTATGAGCTGCATCACAACGTTAATATTACTGATAGCGCCATTGTTGAAGCAGCAAAATTATCTCATCGTTATATTACCGATCGACAATTGCCCGATAAAGCAATTGATCTAATTGATGAGGCAGGCTCTAGAATCCGCATGGAAATGGATTCAAAACCAGAAGCAATCGATCGGCTTGAGCGCAAATTAATTCAGCTTAAAATTGAGCGGGAGGCAATGAAAAGAGAAACGGATAAAGCATCGCTTGATCGTCTTGAAAAATTAAATGCAGATATCCAAAAAATGGAGAAAGAATTTGCTGATCTTGAAAATATCTGGAGCGGTGAAAAAGCCTCCCTTATGGGCGGGCAAAAAATAAAAGCAGCGCTTGAAAGTGCAAAACTTGATCTTGAAAATGCACGCCGTAAGGGCGATTGGACGAGAATGTCAGAGTTGCAGTATGGCCGTATTCCTGCGCTTGAAAAACAACTTGAGCAGTCTTCACAGAACGAAGGACAGCCTTCAAAGCTACTTCGAAATAAAGTAACAGAAGAAGAAATTGCAGAGGTCGTCTCTAAGTGGACGGGCATTCCTGTTTCCAAAATGCTGCAAGGTGAAAAAGATAAATTGCTTAAAATGGAGTCTGTCCTTCATAAGCGCGTTATGGGTCAAGAAGAGGCGATTAAAGCGGTTTCTAGTGCTGTTCGTCGCTCTAGGGCGGGATTATCTGATCCAAATCGCCCCAGCGGCTCCTTTTTGTTTTTAGGGCCAACAGGGGTCGGTAAAACAGAGCTTTCCAAAGCATTAGCTGAATTTTTATTTGATACCGAAGAGTCGCTCATTCGTATTGATATGTCTGAATTTATGGAGAAGCATTCCGTTGCAAAATTGATTGGGGCACCCCCTGGTTATGTTGGTTATGAAGAGGGCGGTCATTTAACTGAGGCGGTTAGAAGGAAGCCTTATTCGGTGATTTTGCTAGATGAAATTGAGAAAGCACATTCTGATGTGTTTAACATTTTGTTGCAGGTGCTCGATGATGGAAGATTGACAGACAGCCAAGGTAGAACCGTTAATTTTAAAAACACGGTGATTATTATGACCTCTAATCTTGGCTCAGATGTGATTCATAGCATGCCCATTGATAAACCTTATAGTGATATGAAAGCAGCTGTTTCTGAAGTTGTCAGCCGTTATTTTCGACCTGAATTTTTAAATCGTATTGATGAAGTGGTCATATTTCATTCTTTGGGTAGCAAGCATATGCAAGGTGTGGCAGAGGTACAGATTGAGCGCTTGGCGAAGAGATTAAAAGAGCGTGATCTTAGTTTGTTCATGACTAAAGAGGCTTTTGCTAAGTTGTGTGAGCTGGGTTATGACCCTGTTTTTGGTGCAAGACCCCTCAAGCGGGCAATTCAGCAATATATTGAAAATCCACTTGCTGAGGCCTTATTAAGAGGTGCCTATCTTTCAGGTGAGACAATCGTTGTGCAACCTGATGATCAGCACTTTTTTAGTTTTACAGTAAAAAAATAAGCGCGATTTTAATCTCTCCTTCCCGTAAGAAGGAGAGATTACGAGCCATTTTTAGCCCTATTTATTAGGGCCTTTTGTTTTGGAGGGATTTTTACATTCCGTTTTTATCATCTTATGAGTCTCTAGTATTTTTTGTTCTTTTTCTTGTGCTGAAAGATAGTAATCCTCGCCATTTCGTTTCTCTCTTACTCTTCCGTTTTCCGTCATAATTTTAATATTTTCATTTGCTTGCTCGCAGGCTTTTTTCAAGTATTGGTTTTTAGCTTCCTCTAACGAAGAAGGTGCTTCTGTTTTTGTGGCAGCAGCAGGTACGGGTTTGGGTGCTTCAACTGCTTTAGGTTGTGTCGGCGGTTGGCTGGCTTTTTCTGCCTCTTCTCGTTTTTTAGCCTCATCCTCTGCTATCTTGCTAAGCGAATTTTTAGCTTTTTGGTCGTTGCCTTTAGTCATGGTGTTGCTTTCATTAGCTTTGGGGGCGGCTGATGTGTAGTGGGTCTTTCCCTCTTTATCCGTCCATTTATAGTAAGGTGTTGCAGCAAATAATATTTGCGTACAAAAAGTTGTTAGAAGAAAACAGGCTGTTGCCAAGCGTGTTTTTTTTGCTAAAAAAAGGGAAGGGTGCGCAATCATATCGAGAATTACCTTCTTGTGAGCCTATTTGATAGGTGGCTTTTCGGGTTATTGTCTAGAAAAAGAAAACAAACGATTGAAAAAGACCTATCAAAATTATTGCTCACCTTCCTGGTTTTCACAAACTAATCGCTTTTGTATGTGTTTTTGTGGCCTTTTGGCTGTATGTCAAACGTAATTGGAATCACTAAGGAGGCGGCAAGAGAGAGAATCCCATGAGCATAGACAAGCTATGTGATTGGGGTGAATGAGGGCTGCCAACAATGCCGCGTGTTCAAGTGTGAAGAGTCAAGTACGAAGGGTATATCTATTATTCCCGCTCAAGGTAGGAATAACAGATATAAAAAGCCCTTCGGCGGGTTCAGGGATACAGAAAACTAAAGATTAAAAATCTTCAAGGAAACTACGAAGCTGTTCAGAGCGAGAAGGATGACGCAATTTTCTAAGCGCCTTGGCTTCAATTTGACGGATTCGTTCACGCGTTACGTCAAATTGTTTACCAACCTCTTCAAGCGTGTGATCTGTATTCATATCGATACCAAAACGCATGCTAAGCACTTTGGCTTCGCGTGCAGTTAGGCTGGCAAGCACGCAGCGCGTTGCTTCTTTTAAGCCTTCCGCAGTGGCAGACTCAATGGGAGATTGAATCATGCCATCTTCGATAAAATCGCCCAGATGTGAATCATCGTCATCACCAATCGGCGTTTCCATAGAGATCGGCTCTTTGGCAATCTTCAGAATTTTACGAATTTTATCTTCTGGCAGTTCAAGCTTTTTGCTTAACTCTTCTGGAGAAGGCTCTCTACCAGACTCTTGCAGTAACTGTCGTGAGATACGATTGAGCTTATTAATCGTTTCAATCATGTGTACGGGGATACGAATAGTACGTGCTTGGTCAGCAATTGAGCGGGTAATTGCCTGGCGAATCCACCAAGTCGCATAAGTTGAAAACTTATACCCTCGACGATACTCGAACTTATCCACCGCTTTCATCAAGCCAATGTTGCCTTCCTGAATAAGATCTAAAAACTGCAGGCCGCGATTGGTATATTTTTTAGCAATCGAAATAACAAGTCTTAAATTAGCTTCAACCATTTCTTTTTTAGCGCGTCGCGTTTGTGCTTCGCCAACAGACATTCTGCGGTTGATTTCTTTAATTTCAAGAATCGATAAACCAATTTTATTTTCAATTTCCTGGAATGACTTTTGGTGGCTAATAATTTCTGCTCTGGCATCTTCTAAAGCGGCAGAATAAGCTCGTTTCTTCGCAATTTGCTCATCAGCCCACTTAAGATTTATTTCATTGCCAGGGAATTCTTTAATGAAGTCTTTTCTTGGCATTTTGCCTTTTTTTAGGCAGGTCTTTAACAGATTACGTTCTCTATCACGTATTTGTTCAATGGTTTGACGAATGCCACTGGTAAGTGCCTCAAAAAGCTTATTGCTAAGCTTAATATTCATAAAATAAGCAGAAAGATCATCAAGCGCTGCAAGGGTCGTTTTATGAGCGCGCCCTTTTTTCTTAGTGGTTTCAATTACTTTTTCGTATAGTTCACGCAGTTTATTAAAGCGTGTGCTTGCTTCTACGGGATCAAGACTTCCGTCAATGGCATCTTCATCACCCTCCGCAATACCTTCAGCTTCTTCATCAACGACAAGCGGCTTATCTTCGCTTTCTTCGATCATGATCTCAGCGACAGGGATAATTACACCTTCAGGCACAGGATCAAGGTAACCGCTAATAATGTCGGTTAATCTGCGTTTTTCTTCTGCAACTAAGGCGTACTCATCTAGCAGATGATTCATGGCGTTTGGCCAGTGAGCCAGTGAGTGCATTACCTGTCTTAAGCCTTCTTCTATGCGCTTAGCAATGACAATCTCACCTTCGCGCGTTAAAAGCTCAACCGTTCCCATCTCTCGCATGTACATACGAACAGGATCCGTCGTGCGACCAGGCTCTGACTCAACAGAGGTTAGCGCGGCCACGGCTTCTTCTTCGATATCTTCATCTGTATCCTGCGTTTCTGAGGCCAAAAGAAGGGTATCTTCATCAGGCGCCACTTCAAAAACAGGAATACCCATATCATTGATCATGCCAATGATATCTTCGATTTGCTCAGGATCATTGATCCCGTCTGGCAGATGATCATTGACTTCCGCGTAGGTTAGATAGCCTTGTTCTTTTCCTCGGGCGATCAGGGATTTTAATTGAGAAGTCTTTTGTTGGTTGTCGTTGCTCATGGAGTACAAGCTTCCCCTTAAATTGAATGCGTTTTGAACAGGGTATTATATAAGTGAATCTCGGTTATTTCCAATTTAGACGAAGGCTGATTCATGACCGCCTGTATCTTCGGTCCATTCGCCGAGATAAGCTTGTTTAATTTTCGGGTTTTTAAGGAGATCGTGAGCGTCTCCTGTTAGCACCATTTCTCCGCTATCCATAACGTAGGCACGGTTGCTCATTTCGAGTGCTAGTTTAGCATTTTGTTCAACAAGCAATACAGTCATTCCCTCACGTGCAATTTTTTTTATAATATTAAAAATCTTATCGGTCATCAGTGGCGCAAGCCCCATGCTAGGCTCATCCAATAAAAGTAACTTAGGGCGACTCATCATCGCACGCGCAATCACCATCATTTGCTGTTCACCACCAGAAAGCGTTGCCGCTTGTTGTGTTTGTCTTTCATATAGCAGTGGAAATAGTTCATAGATATTATTAAGGTCTTTACTGATACAGTTTGTATCCTTGCGATGAAAAGCACCCATTTTTAAATTCTCAAGCACCGTAAGCCCTTTAAAGACGCCTCGACCTTCCGGCACTAAAGCAATACCTTTTGACGCAAGTAAAAAAGTATTATGGCAAAGAGGCTCCCCTTGATAAAGCACCTGCCCAGATGTAATCGGAATGAGGCCACAGATTGATTTTAATGTTGTTGTTTTACCCGCACCATTTGCGCCAATAAGGCTCACAAGCTCGCCTTGCTTAATCTCAAGGCTAATAGATCTCACCGCTTGAATACCACCATAAGAGACAGATAAATTTTGTACTTCTAGCATATTCAAGACAGTGCGCCTCCTAAATAGGCTTCAATAACGCAAGGATTTTGCTGAATTTCTTTAGGGGAGCCTAGCGCAATTTTTTTGCCATAATTAAGCACAAGAATGCGATCACAACTATCCATCACAAGCTTCATATCATGCTCAATGAGTAGAATTGTTATTTTTTTTTCTTTTATTTTTTGGATAAGCTCTTTTAGTTTATCTGTTTCTGTCGCATTCATTCCTGCGGCAGGCTCATCTAATGCGAGTAAAGAAGGTTGTGTTGCGAGTGCTCTTGCAATTTCTAATCGACGCTGATCACCATACGATAAATGCGTAGAAAGATGATTTTTTTGAGTGGTCAATCCAACAAATTGAAGTAATTTTTCAGCTTGCTCTTTAATAAAATGCTCTTCTTCTTTTGTTTTTTTATCCCTTAAAATTGCGCCAATAATGCCTTTTTTTGTGCGCGCATGAAAGCCGACCATGACATTTTCAAGCGCGCTCATGCTTGAAAATAGCCGAATATTTTGAAATGTGCGGGCTAACCCCTGCTGCACAATTTCATGCGTTTTTAAGTTGTTTATAGGAAAGCCACTTAAGAATACATCGCCCTGTGAGGGTTCATAGAAGCCTGTAATGACATTAAACAAGGTTGTTTTGCCTGCGCCATTAGGGCCAATTAAACCAAAAACTTCATTTTGTATGATCTCAAACGAAACATCATTTAGAGCGGTAACACCGCCAAATTGCTTGCTAAGATGATTCACCTTTAAGAGGGGATTTGTCATAAAATGCCTATGCCGTTACGATAATTGCTTTTTTTGAGTGGCGGCGGGTAACAAGCCTGACGGTTTAAAAAGCATGAGAATAATTAAAGAAAAACCAAATATAAGCATGCGTAAATCTGAAGGTTCAACAATGATTTTACCGAACATTAGCATTTCTAGCGAGCCAATATAACGCAGCATTTCTGGCAGAATACTTAATAAAAGCGCCCCTAAAATAACGCCTGCGACATTACCCATACCACCTAGCACCACCATACATAAAATCATAATAGATTCCATCAACCCAAAGCTCTCGGGGCTGATAAATCCCTGAAAACCAGCAAAAAGCCCACCGCTTAGTCCGCCAAAAGAAGCACCCATTGCGAAAGCAAGTAGCTTAATATTTCGTGTATTAATTCCCATGGCACCTGCGGCGATTTCATCTTCTCTGATTGCAACCCAGGCTCTGCCAATGCGAGACTTTTGTAGCCTGATTGAAATAAAAATAATGAGTAGTGTTAAGGCTAAAAATAGATAGTAATACTGAGCAAGGCCAGAAATTTTAATGCCAAATAGCATAGAAGATTGATTAAGTGAGAAAGCGCCTATCGAGAGAGGATCGATAAGATTAACGCCCTGAGGTCCATTGGTGACATTGATCGG
This sequence comes from Klebsiella pneumoniae, assembly GCA_945860125.1. Taxonomy (GTDB): domain Bacteria; phylum Pseudomonadota; class Gammaproteobacteria; order Pseudomonadales; family CAMAPQ01; genus CAMAPQ01. Next base: position 29,029 of record CAMAPQ010000020.1, on the reverse strand, counting down.
CGCATCGAGATTATTAAGGAAAATACGAATGATTTCACCGAAGCCTAGCGTGACAATTGCCAGATAATCTCCTCGTAGCTTGAGGGTTGGCGCGCCAAGCAAAACACCAAACAAGCCAGCGATCATGGCGCCCAGCGGTAAAACAAACCACAGCGGCCAATGTAAGCCAAAATGGGGCGAACACAATAAAGCATAGATATAGGCGCCTACCGCATAAAAAGCGATATAGCCTAAATCAAGCAATCCGGCATAACCAACAACAATATTCAGCCCCAAAGCAAGCATGCAGTACAGCAGGCTAAAATTTAAAATACGTAACCATGTTTTACCAAGGCTCATTTCCGTTATAAAAGGCAGCGCAACGAGAAAAACAGCTAAAAGAAAGAAAGAAACCCAAACGGTTTTCTGATTTTTTTTAAAGCGATCCTGCGCCAAAAAAAGACGATGAAATAAGGTTTCTTCTTTATAATTTTTCATTGACGGGCGCGCCTAGTAAGCCTGAAGGTCTAAAAAAAAGAACCGTAATTAAGACAATAAACGCAAAAACGTCCTGATAGTGACTGCCTAAAAATCCCCCCGTTAAAGGGCCTATATAGCCTGCCGCCATGCTTTCAATGACGCCCAGCAGCAGTCCGCCGAGCATTGCGCCGAAAATATTACCAATGCCGCCGAGTACCGCAGCCGTAAATGCTTTCAGTCCCAGCATAAAACCCATGTAATAGTGAATGACGCCGTAATAAGCACTCACCATAACCCCCGCAATTGCTGCCAAGGCCGAGCCTATAATAAATGTCACAGAGATAATGCTATTGGTATTCACGCCCATTAAACGAGCAATTTCTGGTGAAGAAGCCGTTGCTCTCATCGCGCAGCCCAGCTTTGTTTTTTGCACCAGTAAAAAAAGTGCAAACATTGTAAGGGCAGATAAACAAACAATTACAACTTGAAGGTTTGAAAAAGAGGCATTAAAAAAATCATATTGAATAACATTGATCACATGAGGGAAGGGAATGTAGTGTTTCCCCCAGATGATCATCGCCATATTTTGCAAAACAATAGAAACACCTATTGCGGTAATCAGTGGTGATAGTTTAGGGGCGTGTCTTAAAGGGCGGTAGGCAATTCGCTCAATTAAAAAACCTGTGATCATGCACGCAATAATGCCGGCAAAAACACCGATGAATAAAGTCATTAAATGAGGCAGATTTGGTTCAAAGCCTAGTATTGCAGCAACCACAGCGGTAGCAACCATAGCGCCAATCATCACAATATCGCCGTGCGCAAAATTGATTAAGCCAAGAATGCCATAAACCATGGTATAGCCGAGCGCAACAAGCGCATACACGCTGCCAAGCACTAGGCCGTTAATCAGTTGCTGTAAAAAGGTTTCCAATACATGCTCGCCCTATACCCTTCGTACTTGAAAACACGGCATTGTTGGCTGTGCTCGTTCACCCCAATCACATAGTTTATCTATGCTCATGGGGTTCTCTCTCTTGCCGCCTCACCGTGATTCCAATTACTTTGGGTATAGTTAGGTTGTTAGTTAGGTTGTTCGGTGTTTTAGCGTATAACGTCCAGCACTTGCCATTGCCCCTCTTTTACTTGGTAGAGGGTAATTGCGCCGCTTTTAATGTCGCCTTTCTCGTCAAAAGTGATGTTGCCTGTTACACCGGTATAGTTGATTTTATGTAGAGTGGGCAAATATTTCTCAGGCATGGCTGAGTCAGCCTCTTTTATCGCAGCCATTAATACAGCAGCGGCATCATGAGCATAAGGCGCATAATTTTGAATTTTGCCATAATGTTCTGTAAAAGTAGCTATAAAAGCAGGGCCGCCTGGCATTTGTTCAATTGGTAGCCCTGGTGAGCTTCCCACCGTGCCTTCAGCCGCTTCGCCTGCTATGTGAATAAATTCAGCAGATTGGCCGCCATCACCTACAACTAAAATCGCTTTTATCCCAAGCGCTTTTAGTTGTTTTACCAAGGGTGCCGCTTGCGTATCCATACCACCAAAAAAGATAACCTCTGGGTTTTTTGCCTTTATTGAAGTAAGAATTGCGGTGAAGTCGGTTGATTTATCTGTCGTAAATTCATGCGCAACAATTTCTGCGCCGGCTTCTTTAGCAGATTTTTCAACTTGATTAGCAAGCCCTTGCCCATAAGCTGTGCGATCATCAATCACAGCAATTTTTTTCGCATTAAGTTTTGTGACAGCAGACTGTCCCAGAACAGAGCCTTGTTGTAAGTCGTTAGCAACCACTCGAAAAGTGGTGTTGTAACCTTGAGAGGTATAAGCCACCGCAGTAGCGGAAGGCGATACTTGAGGAATGCCCGCTTCTGCGTAGATTCTTGAGGCGGGAATTGAAGTGCCAGAATTGAGGTGACCCACCACGCCGCTCACATTTTGGTCGGCAAGTTTTTGTGCGACGAGTGTTGCTGTTTTAGGATCTGCCTGATCATCTTCCGCAACGATCACAAACGTTACTTGTTTTCCGCCAATAAGCCCCTTCGTTTGCGCCATTTTAGTATTCATTTCGTCAGCAGCCATTTCGGCGCCATCTTTAAATTCTTTGCCCAAATGCGCTTGTGGGCCTGTGAGTGGTGCAACAACACCAATTTTAATGGTTTCAATTTGTACAACCTCTGCTGTTTGTGCGGGTGTTTTTTCTGAATTATTGCAAGCGGTTAAACTTAATAAAAAAAGCGATGGAATAACAAATAGCACGCTCATTTTTTTAGGAAAACCTATTGATGAAAAATGCATAATTATGCCTCCTTGGCTTGGTCGTTACGAGTCTGAATACTTCAAGTTGCCTAGTCTACAAAATTGAAGCATGCCACCACAAGCATCACGTGCGCTCATTTCGGTGGTATACCGTTCGTACTTGAAACCACGGCATTGTTGGCAGCGTTCATTCACCCCAATCACATAGTTTATCTATGCTCATGGGGTTCACGCTCTTGCCGCCTCCCCGGTGATTCCAATAACGAACGGTCTAGAGTTCTGAAACCTAATTCGTTACACTGCGATTTATCATTAATTTGCGAATAAAATTATTACTTGGGCGTTTTAGGCATAAGGAGACTTTGAAGTATGATCGATCATTATGCCGTGTTTGGGCATCCTGTGAAACAGAGTTTATCGCCGTTAATTCATCATTTTTTTGCTCAAAGTGTGGCGTGTGAAATTATATATGATAAGCGCGATATTGAGCCTGGGCTTTTTGAGCAAGCTGTCCGTGCTTTTTTTTCTGAAGGCGGGAAGGGTTTAAATATTACAGTGCCTTTTAAAGAAACCGCTTTTGCTTTGGCCAAAAAAGTAACGCAGCGTGCGCAATTAGCACAAGCAGTCAATACGCTTTATTTAAATGCTCAAAATGAAGTAGAGGGTGATAATACCGATGGCGTTGGTTTTATGCGTGATATTTATCAAAATCATCATTGTGATTTTAAGAATAAAAATGTTGTTATTTTAGGTGCTGGTGGGGCAGTGCGAGGAATTCTTGCACCAATGCTTGAAAAGCAGCCTGCAAACGTTTATGTGGTTAATCGTACGCATGAAAAAGCGCAAGGATTAGCCGCTTATTTTTCTGCTCATTTTCCCAATGTTTTTGCGCTTGATTCACGTGAGTGCGAGCAAATGTTTAGCGAAGATAAAGTTGATTTTTTAATTAATGGAACGTCTATGGGGGTGAGCAATCAAAATATTGCCATTCCTTTCTCAACGCTTTCAGCGCATACCTTTTGTTATGATCTTGTTTATGGCAAAGAACAAACGCCTTTTTTAAAGATGGCTGAAAAATTAGGCGCTGTTCAATTATGCGATGGATTAGGCATGTTAGTTGAGCAGGCTGCCGAAGCTTTTTTTGTTTGGCGTAATGTTCTGCCGAAGACATTGCCAGCAATCGAGATGATTAAAAAATTATAATGTTGCCTGTGTTAGGTCTTACTGTAAATTTGGGTTTTTTAAAATAAGGTAAAAGAAAGAGTATGATTAACCAAATTATTTCGCGTTGTTTAAAACCGCTGCGTGGGTTAGGCCTTAAAGAGAAGCTATATAATCATTATGCTAAGTGGCATGATGTTTTCTGTGAGTGGCGCATGGGTATAAGTACCGTTGGTATTAAAAGAAATACTCTTCATAAAGATGCTGTATCTTATGAGCCTGTACCGTACACCGTTATTTTTCCTGTGCTTGCAGCCTTAGGTGTTTCTTCTGAAAACACTTTTGCTGATATTGGTTGTGGTAAGGGGCGTGTGGTGTGCGCCGCGATGACGCTGAATTTTGCAGAAGTGATTGGTGTAGAAATTGACGAAGAACTTGCGCAAATTGCACAAGCTAATGTTAAAAAAATGCAGTCAAAAAATGCAGTCAAAAACGCGGGAAGTATTGATAATGTTTCTGCAACTGCGCGTCGCTATGAAAATATAGATCGATTTTTTCTTTATAATCCCTTTGGCGCTGAAACAGTAGAAGCGTTTTTAACTATTGTTGCGCAAGAGCAGAAGAAAAATCCTGCAAAAATAAAAATTGCTTACGTGAATCCTGTTCACTTCGATGTATTTAAAAAGTTTGATTGGTTAAGGCTTGAAAACGAATGGCCTGAATCAAGATTTCCTGGTTTTTATGTTTGGCCCCGTGAAAATGGCGCGCCAATGAGAGCAGTGCAAATTTGGGCGAGTGTTTAGTTGTTTATATTTAGGACTTACGCAAAGCTGCCCAGCTTTGTTGTCAAGCTTCGTCGTACGATTTGTACTGCCTTCATCGCGACGTCTTGCTGGGACAATTTTGCGTAAGTCCTAATATTAATATTAAGCCTGTGTTTGCGTTATGAGCACTTCATAGTCTTTCTCAATTTCAGCAAGAAAACTTGCGGGCAGTGTTGCCCAATCTTTCGCTTCGACTAAGAATGGAATGGCGGATTCTTGCAGTGCTTCTTTAAAGGCGGCAAGCCGATCTGGCTCAATATTGGTTAGGTTTTGCTTGCGAAGCACCAAATCAAGATCGCTTCCCTCGTGGCTTCTCCCCTTAACTCTGCTCCCGTAAGCCCATACCTCAATATCAGGAAGATGCTGGTTTATAAGGCTCAATAGGCATTGTCTATCGATAGGGCGCAGGTGAAGTCGATCTTTGCTCATTAGTGTTTTCCAATAAGCTGGGCAAGCGCTCTTGCATCGGTAATAAAACTTGGTAAAAGTTGCAGCGTGCTTTCGGCAAATTTCTCGCCATAATCGTGAGCGGCACTGTTACGATTTTCTCGGTAAACCAGCCAGCGCTCACAAGTTTCTGTATCAATTAGTGAATGTTTGAGCGCGTGGCGAAAGAGGTCTTTAAAAATTAAGCTATCTACGGCTTTGTTCGTTGCAAAATATTCAGCAAGCCGCTTTTTTAGTAATTTACCGCTTTGTTCTAAAATGATTTCAAATTCTTTTACGCATGCTGCACGGTAAATATCGTAAGCAATATCGCTTTGTTCTTTTTGTCGCAACGCCGCATAAGCACCTTCTAGTGTGGCAACACAGCGCATTAGAAAGTCTACATTGATGCTCATGCGGTTATACCTACTCGATTATATCTGTTACGGCACCTTCTGAGGCGGATAGAACCGTTCGTGCATATTTTGCAAGCACGCCACGTGTATAACGCGGTGCTGGTTTTTTCCACTTGCTCAATCGCTGCTGAATTATTTCATCAGTAACGTGAAGTGTTATTTTCTCTTTTATAGCGTCAATGGTAATGTCGTCACCATTTTCGACAATCGCAAGGGGGCCGCCATCAAAAGCCTCGGGCGTAATGTGGCCCACCACAAAACCATGGCTGCCACCTGAGAATCGGCCGTCCGTGATGAGCGCGACGTCCTTCCCTAAACCTTTTCCCATAATTGCAGAAGTAGGGCTTAGCATTTCTCTCATGCCGGGTCCGCCTTTGGGGCCTTCATAACGAATAACCAGCACATCGCCTTTTACAACAGTGCCATCTAAAATTGATTTTAGCGTTTCTTCTTCTGATGAAAAGACGCGTGCTTTGCCGGAAAAAACAAGACCTTCTTTGCCGGTGATTTTTGCAACGGCACCATTTGGTGCAAGATTTCCTTTTAAAATAACTAAATGACTTTCTGTTTTAATAGGATTATCTAGCGGCCGAATAATGGTTTGTTCGGCAGGATAATCACGCGCTTCACTTAAGTTTTCTGCCAGCGTTTTACCTGTTACGGTGAGGCACTCACCATGCAATAAGCCTGCTGCAAGTAAGCGTTTCATCAGTGGTTGAATGCCGCCAATTTCGTTTAGTTCGGACATCATATATTTACCGCTGGGTCTTAAATCAGCGAGTACAGGGACGCGCCTTCCTATTTCGGTAAAGTCTTCTAGCGATAGCGCAACATCCACTGATCTTGCCAGTGCTAAAAGATGTAACACCGCATTAGTGGACCCGCCCAGCGTAATCACCACGGTGATCGCATTTTCAAAGGCATGGCGTGTCATGATGTCGCGCGGCTTAATATCTTTTTTGATGAGGGTTAGTACCATTTTTCCTGCGCTTTCGCAGTCGATTTTTTTATTGTCAGAAATTGCATCCTGCGCTGAGCTATTGGGCAAGCTCATACCCAAAGCTTCAATTGCAGAAGCCATGGTATTAGCGGTGTACATCCCACCGCACGAGCCAGGCCCGGGTATCGCTGTTTCTTCAATTTGCTTTACGTCTAATAACGATATTTCGCCTTTCGCGTGTTTCCCAACAGCTTCAAAAACCGAAATAATGTCGGTATGGTTTTTTCCAGGACGAATCGTGCCGCCGTAAACAAAAATTGAAGGTCGATTTAAGCGCGCCATTGCCATTAAACAACCGGGCATATTTTTATCGCAGCCGCCAATTGCAATCAGCCCATCAAAACCTTGGCAGCCTGCAACCACTTCAATAGAGTCTGCAATAACTTCCCGTGAAACCAGCGAATATTTCATGCCTTCAGTGCCGTTTGCAATGCCATCTGAAACGGTAATCGTATTAAAAATAACCGCTTTTCCGCCGTTATCATCCACGCCTTTTGCTGAGATTTCAGCAAGCTTGTTAATGTGAACGTTACAGGGCGTCACCATGCTCCAGGTTGAGGCAATACCAATTTGGGTTTTTTGAAAGTCTTCTTCTTTAAAGCCAACGGCGCGTAACATGGCGCGTCCCGGCGCTTGAGTAATACCGTCTACAACAACGCTAGAATATTTTCGTGTGTTTGTTTCTTTGTTTTTGCTTGATGAATCCTGTTCGCTCATAAGATAAATTGCCCTTGCTGCTGATGAGAAAATTGAAGGTTTAGTGTACACTCTCCCGCACATGATTCAACTGCTTAACAATTCAGATGGGTGCAAAATTTTATGGTGATGTCTAAGAATGAAATGTCTATTTCTGGTTTTGATGATGAAATTGCAAATGCTATTTTGGCAGAAGAAATGCGCCAAGAGCATCACATCGAACTAATCGCTTCGGAAAATTACGCATCACCTCGTGTGATGGAAGCGCAAGGCTCCGTGCTTACTAATAAGTATGCCGAAGGCTATCCTGGGAAAAGATATTATGGTGGTTGTGAGCATGTTGATATTGTTGAGTCTTTGGCGATAGAGCGTGCAAAGGCTTTATTTGGCGCAGATTACGCTAATGTGCAACCTCATTCTGGATCACAAGCAAATTCAGCTGTTTATATGGCGCTGTTAAATCCGGGTGATGTTGTGTTGGGAATGAGTCTTGCGGATGGCGGGCATTTAACGCATGGCGCCAAAGTTAATTTTTCGGGAAAAATTTATCATTCAGTACAGTATGGTTTGAATGAAGAAACAGGTTGTATTGATTATGATGAGGTAAGAGCGTTAGCAAGAGAGCATAAACCAAAAATGATTATGGCTGGTTTTTCTGCTTATTCTCGCGTGATTGACTGGTCTATTTTTCGTGAAATTGCAGATGAAGTGGGCGCATATTTTGTTGTCGATATGGCGCATGTAGCGGGGTTGATCGCAGCGGGTCTTTATCCTAATCCTTGCCAAATTGCAGATGTAACGACCTCCACCACACATAAGACGCTTGCAGGTCCAAGAGGCGGAATTATTCTTGCGAAAAGCAATCCTGATCTTGAAAAGAAATTAAATTCTGCTGTTTTTCCAGGTGGTCAGGGCGGCCCCTTAATGCATGTGATTGCAGCAAAAGCGATTTGCTTCAAAGAGGCGATGAGTGACGAATTTAAAAACTACCAAAAACAAGTTGTTGCAAATGCGCGTGCCATGGCGGCTGTTATTCAGGAAAGAGGTTACAGCGTTGTATCAGGCGGCACGGATAATCATCTTTTTCTTGTTAGTTTAATTGGCAAAGAAGTGACTGGAAAAGAGGCTGATTTTGCGTTGGGTCAGGCAAATATTACGGTCAATAAAAATGCAGTCCCTAAAGATCCCCGCTCTGCTTTTGTGACAAGCGGTTTACGCATAGGGACGCCAGCGGTTACGCGTCGTGGTTTTAAAGAGGTTGAAGTTTCTGCGCTTGCACACTGGATTTGCGATATTTTGGATGATATTAACAATCCTGCGGTAATCAGTCAGGTGAAAGAAAAATCGATCAAGCTGTGCGAGCGGTTTCCTGTTTATCAAAACTAAATATTCTTAGGTTGCGAGCAAAAAAATGAACTGCCCTTTCTGTCAGGCGCCGGATTCAAAAGTGATAGATTCTCGTTTGGTGGCTGAGGGCGCTCAGGTTCGTCGTCGTCGTGAATGTCAAGGTTGTGCTGAGCGCTGGACAACGTTTGAGGTGTCTGAGCTTGTTATGCCTCGTATTATTAAGCGGGATGGCTCAAGACAACCCTTTGATGAAGATAAGCTACGTGCTGGTATGTTAAGGGCGCTAGAGAAGCGTCCTGTTAGCTCTGAGCAGATAGAAGAGGGTGTACACCAGATTAAAAGAGCGGTTAGGTCTTCTAATGAGCGAGAGGTGAAATCTTCTTGGATTGGTGAGCAGATTATGGGCGTGTTAAGAAAAATTGATGAAGTCGCTTACGTTCGTTTTGCTTCCGTTTATCGTAGTTTTCAGGATGTAAGTGAGTTTCAAAAAGAAATTGATAGGATGCACGCGGAAGAAAAGACTGTGCTTGGTAGTTTGGCTGCACCTTAATTTCAAAAAGCATCAGTACCCATAAATTATTTGCAATAACAGCGCGGTGTCATGGAACAAGACGTTTTTTATATGCGCAAGGCGATTGAGCTTGCTAAGAAAGGGCTTTTTACTACAGACCCTAACCCGCGAGTCGGCTGCGTCATCGTAAAAGACGGCGAAATTTTAGGTGAAGGGTACCATGTTCAAGCAGGTCAGCCGCATGCAGAAGTTTATGCGTTAAGGCAAGCTGGTCTACTTAGTGTGGGTGCCACAGCATATGTCACGCTTGAGCCTTGTAGTCATTATGGAAGAACACCGCCCTGCGCGCATGCGCTCATTAATGCAGGGATTAAACGTGTCGTCGTTGGTATGGAAGATCCTAATCCGCAAGTTCATGGCAACGGTATTCGTGCGTTAAAAGAAGCAGGTATTGAGATTGCTTTAAGTGTTTGCGAAAAGGAAGTGCGTGCTTTAAACCCTGGTTTTATTGCAAGATTTACTCAAGGTAAACCTTTTGTCAGGCTGAAAATGGGAGCGAGTCTTGATGGTCGAACAGCGATGGCTTCTGGCGAAAGTAAGTGGATTACGTCCACGGAAGCACGCTTAGATGTTCAGTATTTGCGTGCAAGAAGTGCTTGTATTATTACGGGCATTAATACGGTTATAAAAGATGCAGCTTTACTGTCTGTGCGCCCTGAAACCTGGACAGAGTCTTCTGTTATTTATCCAAGGGTAGATTTTTCTTTTGGGCAAGAAGGCTATTTTGTCAGGCAGCCGCTTCGTATTATTTTGGATAGCCAGTTTATGATTGAAGCGAGTCATCCTATTTTTGCTCAGCCGGGAAAAACAATTATTGTTGTAGGCGATTGGCGTGATTTTTCTGCTTTAAACGCTGCGAAAGTAGCTGCTAAAAAAGCAGTTTGGCCTGAGAGTGAGCAAAGTGAAGTTTGGTGTTTGCCTATTTCAAAGGAAGGGATTGACCTTGTTTTTTTATTGCAAAAACTGGCGCAAATGCAGATAAACGAAGTGTTGGTTGAGGCAGGTTCTACTTTGGCGGGAAGTTTTTTATCCGCGCATTTGGTGGATGAATGTGTTCTTTATCTTGCGCCTAAATTTTTAGGCTCAACGGCTAGGCCGTTGGTGGGCGTGACAATAGATCGATTGCAAGATGCGCTTCAGTTTACCGTTCGTGATATTTCCAAGATAGGTTCAGATATTAAAGTTACGCTTATTTCAACATGCTAATTAATTGGATTTGGCCGTTTTATGTTTACAGGCATTATTGAAACAACAGGACAGTTGCGCTCATTGAGACAGGTCAGTGGCGATGTTCGTCTTGCTGTTTATTCGCAGAGTATGGATTGGCAGGATGTAAAGTTGGGCGATAGTATTGCTGTGAACGGTGTGTGTTTAACAGTTGTACAGCTTGAGCCAAGCTTGTTTTATGCTGATGTCTCTTTGGAAACATTATCTTGCACCTCTTTATCTGCTTTAAAAATGGGCCATCTTGTTAATCTTGAGAAGGCGCTTCAAGTCAGCCAACGATTAGGCGGGCATATTGTAAGCGGGCATGTTGATGGCTTGGCTAAAGTAATCAGTATTGAGCAATCTGCGCGTTCTTATCGGTTTGATATTGAGGCACCTAAGGCGTTATCACATTACATTGCGATCAAGGGTTCGGTATGTTTGGATGGCATGAGTCTCACTGTGAATGAGATTCAAGATCATCTATTTTCAGTCAATATTGTGCCGCATACTTATCAAGTAACGACAGTGCATCAGTGGAAAGTAGGTCAGATTATTAATCTTGAAGTTGATTTAATTGCAAGATATTTAGAGCGGTTATTAATGAAAGAGCAGACAGCGCAAAAGCAGATTGATTATTCTGATCCTCAAGTTTCTAGCGCGATTACAAAAGATTTTTTGGCAAATAACGGCTATTTAAAGTGACTTTAGCTTAAAGACAAAACGAGAGAATTTATGCCTTTGAATACTGTTGAAGAGTTAATAGAAGATATTCGCGAAGGCAAAATGATCATTCTGATGGATGATGAAGATCGCGAAAATGAGGGTGATCTTGTTATGGCGGCTAGTCATGTTCGACCAGATCAAGTTAATTTTATGGCTAAATTTGCGCGAGGATTAATCTGCTTAACTTTAACGCGTGAACGATGTGAGCAGCTGAATTTGCCTTTGATGGTTAGCAAGAACGCCTCAGGTATGGGTACTAACTTTACATTGTCGATTGAGGCGGCTCAGGGTGTAACGACAGGCATCTCAGCAGCGGATCGTGCGCATACGATTCGAGTTGCAGTTCAGCCTCTGGCAAAGCCTGAAGATATTGTTCAACCTGGGCATGTCTTTCCTTTGATGGCGCGTCCTGGGGGTGTATTGAATCGAGCAGGGCATACTGAGGCGGGGTGTGATTTAGCGCGCCTTGCAGGTCTTGATCCGAGCGCGGTAATTGTTGAGATCATGAATGAAGATGGCACAATGGCGCGCAGGCCTGATCTTGAGCAGTTTGCTATAACGCATAATCTGAAGATGGGCACGATTGCAGATTTAATTCACTATCGCACTTTGCATGAAAAAACGATTCACCGCGTTATTGAAAATAAACTTAGCACTGAACATGGTGTTTTTCGTGTGATTGGCTTTAAGGATATGGTTGATTCACAAATCCATCTTGCGCTGATTCAAGGTGATCTTGAGGGTGGAGAAATTCCTTTTGTTCGTGTTCATGTGGTTGATCCTTTGAGAGATTGGTTGGGTGCTCAGCTTGAAGGAAAAAAAAGCTGGTCATTATCAGGCGCTTTAAGCAAGGTTTCTTCTGAAAAGGCCGGCGTTGTATTGCTTATTGGGCAAGAGATGGATGCTGAGGCTTATTTTGAGAGAGTTCAGTTATTTTTAAAAGGACAAGGCGAGGCTTTGCTGAGTCAGTCAAGAGGCTCTAAAATTTATCGTACGATCGGAACGGGCTCGCAAATCCTTCGGGATTTAGGTGTGGGCAAAATGCGCTTATTAAGCTCAAAGCAGAAATTTAATGCTTTATCTGGCTTTGGTTTGGAAATTATTGAGTATGTTGAGCCCTAAAAATAATTGCAGGAGAGAAAGATGTCAGCTTATAAGATCACAGAGGGCGATTGGAAAAATGTTGAAGGTCGTTACGCGATCGTTGTTGCGCGATTTAATTCTTTTGTTGTTGAGAGCTTATTGCAGGGCGCTTTAGATGTGCTGATTCGTCATGGTGTTAAGCAAGAAAACATTCATGTTTTTCGTTGTCCTGGTGCGTTTGAGATGCCGCTTGTTGTGCAGAAAGTGGCGCAGAAAGACTTCGATGCGGTAATTGCTTTGGGTGCGGTTATTCGTGGCGGTACGCCTCATTTTGATTATGTAGCTGGTGAATGTACTAAAGGTTTGGCTCAGGTGATGATGAGCGCTTCTAAGCCCGTTTCATTTGGTGTGCTAACAACGGATTCTATTGAGCAGGCTATTGAGCGTTCCGGCACAAAGGCTGGGAATAAGGGTGCTGATGCTGCTTTATCTGCGCTCGAAATGGTGAGCTTGCTTAAAAAAATATAGTTTCAGTGAAGGGGTGTTTTTTCGGGGGTAACTTTATGTCTCGTGAATTAGTGAGTCGAGTATTGGTAGCAGGCGGTACACACGGTAATGAGCTCACGGGTGCTTATCTTATTAAAAACTGGGATCAAGTAATGACGTTTATTCCTGAATCATTTGTAGTCAGTAAAATTTTGGGTAACCCTCGCGCCATTCAGGAAAAGCGCCGTTATTGCGATCAAGATTTAAATCGCTGCTTTACTGTAAGTGATTTAGATAACTCTTTGTTAGTTCATTATGAGGCGGTAAGAGCGAAAGAGATTTATCATCAATATGGTGCTCACAGTGAGCAACCTACCGATTTTGTGATTGATCTTCATACAACAACGACCCGCATGGGTGCAACAATTGTTGTTCTGAGCAAAGACGGCTTTATGTTTGATTTAATTTCTTACCTTGTGCAGTGCGAACCAGATATAAATGTTTTTTTTGAGCCGGGCGATTTAGCTTCAGCGCCTTATCTTTATTCTATTGGGAAATTTGGCGGTATTTTAATTGAGATTGGCGAGGTGGCTCAGGGGCTGCTTAGGGCAGATATCTTTTTAAAGACTGCTCGGCTTATTGAGTTTGTTTTTAAGTTTTTTGATGCTTGGAATCAAAATAAAATGTTTGTTGCGTTATCGACTGATATTGAAGCATACCAGTTTATTGAAAAAGTAAATTATCCAAAAACGGTTGATGGAAGCGACTTGGCTGCGATGATACATCCTGCGTTACAAGGGCGTGATTATCAGGCGCTACATCCTGGAGACCCTGTTTTTATGGCTTTTAATGGTGAGGTTATTGCTTATGAAGGAAAAGAAGAGCTGTATCCTGCTTTTATTAACGAGGCGGCTTATTATGATTCTCTCACCGCATTTAGTCTGATGCGAAAAATTAAGCTTGTTCGATAATATTTTTTTATTGGCCTTTTATTTATCAACAAAGCTAAGTGCTTTTCTAAAGCCTTCTGCTAGGTTTACATAATGCTGCTCTATTAAGCAGCTATTTTGATAAAGCTTTTCCATGTCTCCTGCGCATTTACCAATAATTTGTTCAAAACATCTTTCTTGTTCGTCTGTATCAACAAGTTTGGCCACGGCAATTTCAAGATCTATTATTAGTCTATTAACAACATCCATAGAATGTTTGTGAGTATCTCGGCTAATGTTTCTTATGAGAATCATTAGATCAATCGTCGATTTACTTTGATTTTTTATAGTGCTTTCAAGCATGACTGATTTAATTCTTGCGCTTACCGCTTGTGCTAGGTAGCTCAATATATCCCTTAGTCTGCCTGAGCGATCTGGGTCATCAGTTGGCATGTTGTTGACAAAAATTGAGACGAAGTGAGCATTAAATATGGCAACATTTCCTGAGGAGAATATTCTTTTATCTCGCGTTTTTAACACGATAGACTCTTCTGCTTTAGAAAGTGTGTCAGCACCAAAACACTCAGTCTCTTTCTCTGTAAAACACCAAATATGAGACTTTAAACCGACTTCTTTCAGAGAGCCAATGCAAGCTTGGGCAAGCTGTTCTTTGGTTTCAATGGCAAAAAGATCAATGATTGTATTTAGAATTCCGCCTGTTTCTGAAAGCGTATTTAAAGCGGCAAAAGCCGTTTGATTGGCAAGCTGTAGAGATTGCTTGAGTGCTTTAATTTCATTGTCTTGCTGTAGAATTTTAAGTGATTTATTATCGTCTGCTAATGCTGTTTCAATCACCGCTTTTAAATCTGTTTTAAAGTGAGATAAGGTGCTGCTCCATATGCGCGACATTCCTTTGTCAAGCCAGTAGCTAGCCTCTTGGTCTGTCAGATGTTTTTCAGAAAAAGCGCAGGCTAGCGAATTACTTTCTTTTATTTCTGCCAGTAGAAGTTCAAGCTCATTTTCTGACTGTTTCAGTTGTTCTATTTCAAGCAATACGATTGATGGCTTTATGATTTCTTTATGGATATCTGAAACTTTATTGTAGGCTCCCGAGCTAATTATGCCCGATAAAAAAGAGGAAATGTCATCATTTACTGAGGGGGTCGGTCCGCAAATAATTAATTTTCTTGTTGATTTATTCATGTCTACTTTTTTATGTTTAGTATTTATTTTGATTTTTTATCCCGCTATTTGAACTATAGACTTTAAATAGTGGGAGGGCTTAAAAAATTACAAAGCGTTTTAATTTTATTTATATTTTTAATTTATTTTAGTTTGCTTTTGTTCAATAAGTTGCGTAAGATCCTTAGCCCAAGCCAAAGTGCGTGGGCTAATTTATGCTGGCGTAGCTCAGCAGGTAGAGCAGCTGATTTGTAATCAGCAGGTCGGGGGTTCGATTCCTCTCGCCAGCTCCATGATCTAACATGGTTTTTTGAGCCGTTTTTAGGCAATATAATTTTATCTGGCATGTTTGTAGTAAGAATTGGAGGGGTTCCCGAGCGGTCAAAGGGATCAGACTGTAAATCTGACGACTCTGTCTTCGCAGGTTCGAATCCTGCCCCCTCCACCATATTTTAGCTAAGTTTTTTTGGCGGTTGTGCTGGTTTTTATTGATTGCGGGTGTAGTTTAGTGGTAGAACTTCAGCCTTCCAAGCTGATCGTGCGGGTTCGATTCCCGCCACCCGCTCCAATTTTGTATTTTCGGGTGCTATGTTTGCTCATATAGCTCAGTCGGTAGAGCACTTCCTTGGTAAGGAAGAGGTCACCGGTTCGATTCCGGTTATGAGCTCCAGTGTTAGTGTTTTGTTTATTTTTTGGCGAAAAAAGCCCTTATTTATTTGACTGAGGTAATTGATATGTCTAAAGGAAAGTTTGAAAGAACCAAGCCCCACGTTAACGTAGGAACAATTGGTCATGTGGATCACGGTAAGACGACCCTTACCGCAGCTTTGACTAAGGTCTGCGCTGATACTTGGGGCGGTGAAGTTAGGGCTTTTGATCAGATTGACAATGCGCCAGAAGAGAGGGCGAGAGGTATAACCATAGCCGCTTCTCATGTTGAATATCAGTCTCAGGAAAGACATTATGCTCATGTTGATTGCCCAGGCCATGCTGATTATATAAAAAACATGATTACTGGCGCTGCTCAAATGGATGGCGCTATATTGGTTGTTTCTGCTGCTGACGGCCCAATGCCGCAAACTAGAGAGCACATATTGTTGGCTCGTCAAGTTGGCGTTCCTTATATTATAGTTTTTCTTAATAAAGTTGATATGGTTGACGATGAAGAGCTGATTGAGCTGGTTGAGATGGAGGTTCGAGAGCTTCTAGATCAGTATGAGTTTCCTGGTGATGCAACGCCAATTATTCGTGGTTCTGCGCTTAAAGCCCTGCAGGGCGAAAAAACCCCTATAGGTGTTGAGTCTGTGGTGAAGCTTGTCCAGGCTATTGATAGTTATATCCCTTTGCCTGAGCGTGCAATAGATGGTGCTTTTCTTATGCCTATTGAGGATGTTTTCTCTATTTCTGGTCGCGGAACGGTTGTAACTGGAAGAATTGAAAGAGGGATTGTAAAGATTGGTGAAGAACTGGAAATAGTTGGCGTTAAAGATACCCAGAAAACCACCTGTACTGGCGTTGAGATGTTTAGAAAGTTATTAGATGAAGGTCGTGCGGGCGATAATGTTGGTGTTTTGCTTAGAGGCACAAAAAGGGATGATGTTGAGCGTGGTCAGGTTTTAGCAAAGCCAGGCAGTATTAAGCCACACAAAACATTTGAGGCAGAGGTTTATATCCTTAGTAAGGAAGAGGGTGGAAGGCATACAGCCTTCTTTAAGGGATACAGGCCTCAGTTCTACTTCAGGACAACTGATGTGACGGGCGAAGTAACTCTTCCTGAGGACGTAGAAATGGTTATGCCTGGTGATAACGTTAAGCTGGTTGTTTCCTTGCTTTCTTCTGTCGCGATGGAAGAGGGGCTCCGCTTCGCTATTAGGGAAGGCGGTAGAACGGTTGGCGCGGGTGTTGTTGCTAAGATCATTACTGTTAATGCTTAGTTTTTAGGTCAGTAGCTCAATTGGCAGAGCGGCGGTCTCCAAAACCGCAGGTTGGGGGTTCGATTCCCTCCTGGCCTGCCATTTTTTTTAAGTTTAGTTTTTGAGGGTTCAGCCATAACTAATGGAAAACAAAAAAACAGAGAAAATTTCGGTGGTTTCTTCATATAAAGACTTTTTTGCTTGGGTTGCTGGTTTTGTTTTTTTTGTTTTCTCTGTTTTTTTTGGTTTTGTTTTCCCTTCTCTTCCTCCGTTAGCTATTTTTGCTTCTCAGTTGGTGTTGGTTTGCTTGGCTTTTGTTGTAATTTTTACAACTTCTCACGGAAAGAGGGCTGGTCTTTTTTTTGTGCAGTCTTTTCGGGAGTTGCGAAGAATATCATGGCCTTCAAGGAGAGAGACCGTAATTGCAACTGGCGTTGTTTTTGTTGTTGTGGTTATTGTCTCTCTTTTTATCTGGTTGATTGATAGTTTGGTCTTGATGTTGATTTCAAGTATTTTAAGTTAACTTTTCGAGGTGTGGCATGTCGAAAAAGTGGTATGTGGTTCATGCACATTCCGGCTTTGAGAAGCACGTTAAGCGTTCCCTGGAGGACAGGGTTAGGCTTGCTGGTCTTGATGATAGCTTTGGTCAGATACTTGTTCCTACGGAAGAGGTTGTTGAGATGAAGTCTGGCCAGAAAAGAAAGAGTGAGAGGAAGTTTTTTCCTGGTTATGTTTTGATTGAGATGGAGATGGGTGATCAGTCTTGGCATTTAGTGAAAAGTTGCCCCAAAGTTGTTGGTTTCATAGGCAGTAAGTCAGATAGACCTATGCCTATTTCTGAGCAAGAGGTCCGGAATATTCTCAGCAGAGTTGAGGATTGTATTGACAAGCCAAAACCAAAAACCTTGTTTGAAGTCGGTGAGGTTGTCAGGGTTAGCGATGGTCCTTTTGCTGATTTTAATGGAGTGGTCGAGCTTGTTAATTATGAAAAAAGCAGGCTGCAGGTGGCTGTTTTAATTTTTGGCAGGTCCACACCGGTTGAGCTTGAGTTTAGTCAGGTTGAGAAGGCTTAGTTTTTTAGTTTAATTACGTCGGGGAGCTATGTAGCGATTGTACCCGTATAGAGGTTTTAGATGGCAAAAAAGATTCAGGCGTATGTAAAGTTACAGGTGGCTGCGGGCCAGGCAAATCCAAGTCCTCCAATCGGGCCAGCCCTAGGTCAGCAAGGCGTTAACATTATGGAGTTTTGCAAAACTTTTAATGCTCAAACTCAAAGCCTTGAGAAAGGCTTGCCAATTCCTGTTGTTATCACTGTTTATAGTGATAGAAGCTTCACATTTATTATGAAGACTCCGCCTGCTAGTGTTTTGCTAAGAAAGGCGGTTGGTATTTCTAAAGGTAGTGATGTGCCAAACAAGAAAAAAGTAGGTGTTGTTTCTCGTTTGCAGCTTGAGGCTATTGCAAAGCAAAAAGCCCCCGATCTCACTGCTGCTAGCTTAGAGGCTGGTGTTAGGACGATTGCAGGAACTGCACGAAGTATGGGTTTGGATGTGGAGGGGATGTTATGATTTTACGTCTATCAAAAAAGAAAAAGCTAATTAATCAGCTGGTTCAGCCGGGTGTTCTTTATAGTATTGAAGATGCTGTTAAAATATTGGTTGAGTGCTCTTCTAAGAAGTTTGTTGAGTCTGTTGATGTTGCTATAAATCTTGGTGTTGACCCTAAAAAGCCAGATCAAATTGTTGTTGGTTCATGCGTGCTTCCTCATGGAACGGGGAAAAAAATAAGGGTTGCGGCTTTTGCTCAGGGAGCAAAGCTTGAGGAGGCTAGGCAGGCTGGGGCTGATGTAAGTGGCTTTGATGACTTAGCTGAAGAAATTCAAAAAGGCAGGCTAGATTTTGATGTTGTTGTGGCTACGCCTGATGCTATGAGAGTGCTGGGAAAGCTAGGCCAGATTCTTGGTCCTAGAGGTTTAATGCCAAACCCAAAGGTTGGAACTGTTACCGTTGATATTTCTCAGGCTGTAAAAAATGCTAAGTCTGGCCAGATTCGTTTTAGAACAGACAAAAAAAATGGCATTATTCACTGCACGGTTGGCAAGATCGCTTTCGGTTCTCAATTATTAAGAGAAAATCTTCAGTATCTTGTTTCTGAGATAAAGAGACTCAAGCCGTCATCATCTAAGGGTGTTTATTTAAAAAGCATTGTCCTGTCCTCGACAATGGGGCCGGGTTTGGCTGTTGATTTGTCGTCGTTGGGCGCTTGATTTTTTGCTGGGCAGGGTTGTTATACCTGCCGAGCATCAAAGACCGTGGGTTGCGAAAGTTTAAATCCTACGTAGATGCGGTGTCGTTTTTTGCTCCGCCATGTTTACATGGAGAAGTTTCCGCTTCTTTATTTGTATATTAATTTAATTGTGGGAGGTAAAGTGGCATTAAAATTAGAGCAAAAGAAAAATATTGTTGATGATATTAGACAGAAAGCTCTTGGTTCTCAATCTCTCGTTATTGCTCATAATAAGGGTTTGAGTGTTTCTGAAATGACGGAGCTTCGCGTAATTGCAAGACGTTCGGGGGTATACTTTAAAATTGCCCGCAATACTCTGACAAGAATTGCTGTGGCGGGTACTAAGTACGAGTGTATTCAAGATTCACTTTCTGGCCCGACTATGCTTGCTTTTTCTATGGATGAGCCTGGCGCGGCAGCAAGGGTTGTTCGGGATTTTGCTAAAAGCCATGAAAAGCTGCAGGTTGCTGCTTTGGCTCTATCTGGAAAGCTTCTTGCTGCCGATCAAATTGATATGGTTGCTAGCCTTCCTACCCTTAATCAGGCACTTTCATCCTTGGCTTCTGTATTGCAGGCGCCTGTTACTAAGTTTGCTAGAACCTTGGCAGAGCTTCCTACGAAGTTGGCTAGAGTTATTGTGCAAGTTAAAGATAAACAACAGTCCTAAATTTATTTGATGGAGAAATTATGATGCTTTCAAAAGATGAAATTATTAACGCTATTGCCGGAATGACTGTTTTAGATTTGGTTGGTCTTATTAGTGCGATTGAAGAGAAGTTTGGTGTTAGTGCAGCGGCTGTTGCTGTCGCTGCCCCTGCCGCAGCCCAATCTGCTCCGCAACAAGAAGAGCAAACCGAGTTTAATGTGCTGCTTACTTCTTTTGGTGAAAATAAAGTAGGCGTTATTAAAGTTGTTCGTGCCCTCACCAGTCTTGGCCTTAAAGAAGCTAAAGATTTAGTTGAGGCTGTTCCTTCTGTTGTTAAAGAGGCTGTATCTAAGGATGAAGCTGCTAAAATCAAGAAAGAGCTGGAAGAAGCTGGAGCTAAGGTAGATATCAAGTAGTAATCTATTGATTTTTATTTTTTCTATAAAGCAGGGCGAGGATTTTACCTTCGCCCTGCTTAATTGAGTTGAAACATTTCAAATAATATACTAAACATTCTAGGCTTTAGTGTCTTGGTTTCTCTATAACGGCATTTCTTGTGCTATATATTCTTCTTTTTAATTGCTGAAAGTTTTCGACTAGATAAATATTGCGATATTAATAGAGGTCTTGCTTCGTCCGGCTGACAATCCTTTTCTTACCCCTGCTTCTGAAGAGCGTACAAAGCTAACCTGCGACTAAGGATTCAAAATGATATATTCTTTTACTGAAAAAAAACGGATTCGCAAGAACTTTGGGAAACTTAGTGATGTAATAGACATTCCCTATCTTTTAGCTATTCAGGTTGAGTCTTATAGGTTTTTTTTGCAGTCTGGATTAGATGCTGCTAGTCGCGATGATGTTGGTTTGCAGGCTGCCTTTAAGTCTGTGTTTCCGATTGTTAGTTATTCGGAGTCTGCTGCGCTAGAATTTGTTGAGTATTCTTTAGGTGAGCCTGGTTTTGATGTTAAAGAGTGTCAATTAAGAGGCCTGACATACGCCTCTCCATTAAGGGTAAAGCTCCGACTTATATTGTTTGAGAAAGACTCTCCATCCAAAATGATTAGAGATATTAAAGAACAAGAAGTTTTTATGGGCGAAATTCCATTAATGACAAATAATGGAACGTTTGTGATTAATGGAACTGAGAGAGTTGTTGTTTCCCAGCTTCACCGTTCTCCAGGTGTGTTTTTTGATCATGACAAAGGTAAAACCCACTCCTCTGGTAAGCTTTTGTATTCGGCAAGAATTATACCCTACAGGGGTTCATGGTTGGATTTTGAGTTTGACCCAAAGGATTTGTTATTTTTCAGGATAGATAGAAGAAGAAAACTTCCATCCACGATACTTCTTAAGGCTTTGGGGTATGAGCCTGCTCAGATTTTAGATATGTTTTATGATAAGAATACGATTAATATCGATGAGTCTCAGGCTAGTTTGGAGTTGGTTCCTGATCGCTTAAGAGGCGAGACCTCGTCTTTTGATATAGAGGCAAATGGCGAGCTTATTGTTCAAAAGGGAAGAAGAATTACGGCAAGGCATGTTAAGCTGCTAGAAAAGCATAAGGTGCGTTCGTTGAATGTTCCTCACGAGTATCTCTATGGTCGAGTTCTTGCTGAAGATATTATTGATGAAAGTACGGGTGAGATTATTTGTGAGTCGAATTCTGAGCTAACGCAAGAATTATTATTTAAGCTTCTGTCTCACGGCATTTTACAAATAAAAACGATATACACCAATGAGTTAGATTGCGGCTCTTTTATTTCTGACACGCTGAGAACTGATTCAACAAAAGGTCAGGCTGAGGCTTTGGTTGAAATTTATCGAATGATGCGTCCTGGTGAGCCGCCGACTAAGGAGGCCGCAGAAAGCATGTTTAGAGGATTATTTTTTACACCTGAGAGATATGATTTATCTGCAGTTGGAAGGATGAAGTTTAATCGAAGGCTAGGACGCAAAGAAACCCAGGGCGATGGTACTCTTTCAAGAGAGGATATAGTTGACGTTGTTCGTACTTTGGTCGCGATCAGAAATGGTGTGGGTGTTGTTGATGATATTGATCATCTGGGCAATAGAAGGGTGCGTTCAGTTGGCGAAATGACTGAAAATCAGTTTAGGATAGGTCTTGTTCGTGTTGAAAGAGCAGTTAAAGAGCGTTTGAGTTTGGCTGAATCTGAAGGGTTGATGCCTCAGGATCTGATCAACTCTAAACCGGTAGCTGCTGCTATCAAAGAGTTCTTTGGTTCAAGTCAGCTTTCTCAGTTTATGGATCAAAATAATCCATTATCAGAAATTACCCATAAAAGACGTGTTTCAGCCTTAGGCCCTGGCGGTCTGACGAGGGAGAGAGCTGGTTTTGAGGTAAGAGATGTCCATGCAACGCACTATGGTAGAGTCTGTCCGATTGAAACGCCAGAAGGCCCAAATATTGGTTTGATTAATTCTTTGGCTGTTTTTGCTAAAACCAATTCTTATGGTTTTTTGGAAACGCCTTACCGTCGTGTTTCTGAAGGGGTTGTGACTGATCAGGTTGATTATTTATCTGCTATAGAAGAGGGTGATTTTGTTATCGCGCAGGCAAATGCAAAAATTGATAATAATGGTCGACTTTTAGATGATTTAGTTTCAGTTCGGCATAAGAATGAGTTCACCTTTACTAGAGGTGAAAATGTCCATTATATGGATGTTTCTCCTCGCCAAGTTGTATCTGTTGCAGCTTCACTTATTCCATTTCTTGAGCATGATGATGCTAACCGTGCATTGATGGGCTCTAATATGCAGCGTCAGGCTGTTCCAACCCTTGTTTCAGAAAAGCCTTTGGTTGGTACGGGTATGGAAAGAAATGTTGCTAGAGATTCTGGCGTGTGCGTTATTTCTATTCGTGGCGGCATTGTTGATAGTGTTGATGCCGGCAGAATAGTTGTAAGGGTAAATGAGGGGGAAATTGCCAGCGATGATGTTGGTGTTGATATCTATAATCTCATTAAGTACACAAGATCAAATCAAAATACCTGTATTAATCAGCGCCCTTTAGTTGCTGCGGGGGATGTCGTTTCTAAGGGCGATATTATTGCTGACGGTCCTTCTATTGATATGGGGGAGCTCGCTCTTGGCCAGAATATGAGAGTAGCTTTCATGCCTTGGAATGGGTATAACTTTGAGGATTCAATTCTTATATCCGAAAAGGTTTCTCAGGAAGATCGCTTTACGTCTATACATATTCAGGAACTTTCTTGTATTTCAAGAGATACGAAGCTGGGTTCGGAAGAGATTACTGCGGACATACCAAATGTTAGTGAGTCTGCTTTATCAAAGCTTGATGAGTCTGGAATTGTTTATATTGGTGCAGAAGTTTCAAGTGGCGATATTCTGGTTGGAAAGGTAACCCCTAAAGGTGAGACTCAGCTGACCCCAGAAGAGAAGCTGCTTAGAGCAATTTTTGGTGAAAAAGCTTCAGATGTTAAAGATACATCTTTGAGGGTTCCTTCTGGAGTTAAAGGTACTGTTATTGATGTGCAGGTATTTACGCGTGATGGTGTGGAAAAAGATACAAGAGCTTTGGCCATAGAGCGCCAGCATTTGGATGAGTTCAGGAAGGATCTGAAGGATGAGTATAGAATTATTGAGGAATTAGCCTTTAAGCGATTAAGATCTGTATTGGTTGGTTTTGCTGCTCTTGGTGGCGCAGGGCTAAAAAAAGGGCAAGAAATATCCAATGACATGCTTGATGTTATTGAAAGGAGCTTATGGTTTGATATCCGTGTTGATGATGAGAAGGCTATGGATCAGCTTGCCCAGGCCAAGGCCTATCTTGCCGAGCATAAGCTGTATCAGGAAAAAAGATTTGCTGAAAAGAAAAGAAAGATTACGAGTGGTGATGAGTTAGCTCATGGAGTTTTAAAGGTAGTCAAGGTTTACTTGGCTATAAAGCGTCGAGTGCAGCCTGGGGATAAAATGGCTGGTAGGCATGGAAATAAGGGGGTTATTTCGGCTATTATGCCAGTCGAAGATATGCCTTTTGATGTCAACGGGCTTCCTGTTGATATTGTTTTAAATCCATTAGGTGTGCCCTCAAGGATGAATGTCGGGCAAATACTAGAGGCTCATTTAGGTTTTGCTGCTAAGGGTCTTGGCAATAAAATTGCGCTAATGCTAGACGAGCAGCGCTCACTTAATGAGATTAAGAAGTTTCTTATCCAAATTTATTCTGGTTCAGCTTCTGCGTTTGATATGCAGGCTTTTACTGATGATGAGATACTAAGCTTGGCTAGGAATCTTAGGGGTGGAGTTCCCATGGCTACCCCCGTTTTTGATGGCGCTTCAGAGTCTGAGATAAAGGCTATGCTTTCTTTGGCGGGTCTTCCTGAGAGCGGAAAAATGGTTCTTTTTGATGGTCGGACTGGTGATCAGTTTGATTCTCCAGTGACGGTTGGTTATATGTATATGCTAAAACTAAACCATTTAGTGGATGATAAGATGCATGCAAGATCAACCGGTTCTTATAGTCTAGTAACTCAACAACCATTGGGTGGTAAGGCTCAGTTTGGTGGCCAAAGATTTGGAGAGATGGAAGTTTGGGCTTTGGAGGCTTATGGCGCTGCTTATACGCTTCAGGAGATGTTAACTGTCAAGTCTGATGATGTAACTGGCAGGACTAGGGTATATAAAAATATTGTAGATGGCGAGCATAAAATGGATGCAGGTATACCTGAGTCTTTTAATGTTCTAATTAAAGAAATTCGTGCATTGGGTATTGATATTGAGCTTGAGGAAAATTAACTAGTTGTTGTTTCTTAGGTTGCGCATATTGATTATTTTCTGATTTGGAGACTCTAGTGAAAGACTTATTTAGCTTGCTTAGATCAAGAGAAAGTTTGGATGAATTTGATTCAATCAGGATAGGCTTAGCCTCTCCTGAATTGATACGCTCATGGTCTTTTGGTGAGGTAAAAAAGCCAGAAACAATCAACTATCGGACCTTTAAGCCTGAGCGGGAAGGTTTGTTTTGCGCTAAAATTTTTGGCCCAATTAAAGACTACGAATGTCTTTGTGGGAAATATAAGAGAATGAAGCATCGTGGCGTTGTCTGTGAGAAATGTGGCGTTGAGGTTACTGTTGCAAAAGTTAGACGAGAAAGAATGGGGCATGTTGAACTTGCTACTCCTGTTGCTCATATTTGGTTTTTAAAGTCCTTGCCTTCTCGCATAGGTCTTTTGCTTGATATGACGTTAAGAGATATTGAAAGAATTCTTTATTTTGAATCTTTTGTCGTAATTGATCCTGGGTTAACCCCGCTTGAAAAAGCCCAGCTTTTAAACGATGAACAATATTATGAAGCTCTAGAGCAGTATGGCGATGATTTTGTTGCAAAAATGGGTGCTGAGGCGATACAAATTCTGCTAAAAGACATAGATCTTGATCAAGAGATCAAGACGCTTAGAGAGGAAATTCCCACGGTTTCTTCTGAAACTAAAACAAAGAAACTCATGAAGCGTTTGAAGCTTATGGAGTCATTTCAGGCTTCGGGAAATAAGCCTCAGTGGATGGTTTTAAGTGTTTTACCTGTTCTTCCGCCTGATCTTAGGCCTTTGGTGCCTCTGGATGGCGGTCGTTTCGCCACTTCTGACCTCAATGATTTGTATCGGCGGGTTATAAATAGGAATAATAGACTAAAGCGCCTTTTGGATTTAACGGCTCCTGATATTATCGTAAGAAATGAGAAAAGGATGCTGCAAGAAGCGGTAGATGCTCTTCTAGATAATGGTAGAAGAGGGCGCGCTATAACTGGTTCAAATAAGCGACCCTTAAAATCATTGGCTGACATGATTAAAGGTAAGCAGGGGCGTTTCAGACAAAATCTACTAGGAAAAAGGGTTGATTACTCTGGTCGTTCTGTCATTGTGGTTGGACCAACGTTAAAACTACATCAGTGTGGTTTGCCTAAAAAAATGGCTCTTGAGCTATTTAAGCCTTTTATTTTTTCTCGCTTACAATATAAAGGCTTAGCTACAACTATTAAAGCAGCAAAAAGAATGGTTGAAGGGGAAACTTCAGAAGTTTGGGATATTCTTGCAGACGTTATTAGAGAGCATCCAATACTATTAAATAGAGCGCCTACTTTACATCGCTTAGGTATTCAAGCATTTGAGCCTATGCTAGTTGAAGGCAAGGCAATACAGCTTCATCCTTTAGTTTGCGTTGCTTTTAATGCTGACTTTGATGGCGATCAGATGGCTGTTCATATCCCTCTAACGATTGAGGCTCAGCTAGAAGCGCGAGCTCTAATGATGTCTACGAATAATATTCTTTCTCCCGCGAATGGTGAACCAATTATTGTTCCTACTCAAGACGTTGTTTTGGGTCTTTATTATATTACTCGCTCGAAGGTTAATGTTTCTGGTGAGGGGTTATGTTTTTCTGATGTTAATGAAGTTTTTCGTGCAGTTGGGACTAATGCCGCTTCAGTTCATGCAAAGGTTCGTGTAAGAATACTTGAGACAGTAAAAGATGATTCTGGTGCGCTTATTACAGAGACAAGAATTGTTGATACTACAGCGGGCAGAGCAATGCTTTGGTCAATTGTGCCGCCAGGACTGCCATTTTCTCTTATTAATCAGCCCATGACTAAAAAGGCAATATCGCGTCTTATTAATGCTTGTTATAGAATTTTAGGCATAAAATCCACTGTTATTTTTGCTGATCAGCTCATGTATATGGGTTTTTATCATGCAACAATGTCTGGCACCTCAGTTGGGATTGAAGATATGGCGATCCCTCTGGAGAAACCGGCAATTCTTGCTGGTGCTGAGCGTGAAGTTCGAGAAATTGAGGATCAGTTTGCTTCTGGTCTTGTTACTCAGGGTGAACGTTATAACAAAGTTGTTGATATATGGGCGAAAACAAATGATCAGATCGCCAAGGCTATGATGGAGAGTTTGCGCTGGGATTTAGTTAAAGATAGGTCTGGAGCAGATGTAAAGCAGGACTCTTTTAACCCTATTTATATGATGTCTGATTCGGGTGCTCGGGGTTCTGCTGCACAGATTCGTCAGTTGGCGGGGATGAGAGGCTTGATGGCAAAGCCTGACGGCTCAATTATTGAAACACCTATTACTGCTAATTTTAGAGAAGGTTTGACCGTTATGCAGTACTTTATCTCGACGCATGGAGCGAGAAAAGGTCTGGCGGATACCGCATTGAAAACAGCAAACTCTGGTTATTTGACTAGAAGACTGGTAGATGTCGCTCAGGACTTAGTTGTCACAGAGCAGGATTGTGGAACAAGAGAGGGTCTAATAATGACGCCTCTTATTGAGGGAGGCGATATAGTTGAGCCGCTTGGCGAGCGAGTTTTGGGTCGTGTTGTTGCAAAAGATGTTTATGCTCCTGGTTCTGATGAGGTTTTTGTGGAGGCCGGTCTTTTGCTTGATGAATATTGGGTTCATCAACTTGAGTCTTTAGGGATTGATGAAGTTGTATGTCGATCACCCATTACCTGCGAAACAAAGTATGGTGTATGCCAGAAGTGTTATGGTCGTGATCTTGCGAGAGGCCACATAACTAATATCGGTGAAGCTATAGGTGTAACTGCCGCTCAATCAATTGGTGAGCCAGGGACTCAGCTTACTATGAGAACTTTCCATATCGGTGGTGCAGCCTCAAGAGGCTCTGCGGTCTCAAATGTTCAGGTAAAAACCGATGGTGTTGCTAGGCTAATCAACATGAAAACAGTTGAGCAAGCGGGAGGCAATCTTGTTGCTGTTTCTAGGTCTGGAGAGCTTGCGATAGCTGATGCAAGAGGTCGTGAGAGAGAAAGATATAAGCTACCATATGGTGCTGTTATTAAGGTAAGAAGTGGCGATGGTGTTAAGGCGGGCAGTGTTATTGCTAACTGGGACCCTCATACTCACCCCATTATTGCAGAACAATCTGGCTTTATTCAGTTTGGTGATTTTGAGACGGATCTGTCTGTTAAAAGGCAAACTGATGACTTGACTGGTCTAACAAGTTTTGAAGTTTTAGATGCTAGAGATAGGCCGGCGTCAGGGAAAGATTTGCGTCCAGTTATTCGTATCGTAAATGATAAGGGTAATTTAGTTACTGTTGGTATAAGTGAAACTCCCTTACAGTATTTCTTGCCTCCAAGCACAGTGACTAATTTAGAGAATGGTTCACGTGTTGAGGTTGGGGATGTTATTGCCAGAATCCCTCAAGAAAGCAGCAAAACAAGAGATATTACTGGTGGTCTGCCTAGAGTCGCCGATTTATTTGAAGCAAGAAGACCAAAAGAGTCAGCTATTCTTGCTGAAATTACCGGTATTATTAGTTTTGGTAAAGAAACTAAAGGTAAGAAAAGATTGGTTATTACTCCAGACGATGGTAGCGAAGCTTACGAGGAGCTTATACCTAAGTGGAGGAACTTAGGTGTTTTTGAGGGAGAGCGCGTTGAGAGAGGGGAGGTTATTTCTGATGGCCCTTCTAATCCACATGATATTCTGCGTCTAAAAGGTGTGAGCACACTTGCAAACTATATTGTTAACGAAGTCCAGGACGTTTATAGGCTTCAGGGTGTAAAGATCAACGATAAGCATATTGAAGTTATTTTGAGACAAATGCTTAGAAAAGTAGAGATTGTTGAGCCTGCTGATACAACCTTTATTAGAGGTGAGCAAATTGAGTATGCTGATTTAGTTGCTGAAAATGAGCAAATGGTTAAATCAAATAAATTCACTGCTAAGTTTGAGCGTGTTCTATTGGGTATAACAAAAGCATCATTATCTACAAGCTCATTTATTTCTGCTGCTTCTTTCCAAGAGACAACTCGTGTATTAACCGATGCTGCGGTGACAGGAAGAATAGATGGATTGAAAGGTCTTAAAGAAAATGTTGTTGTTGGAAGATTAATTCCTTCTGGAACAGGCTTTGCGTACCATATGAATAGAAAAAATAAAGCTGCTCGACATGCTGCTGCTATGGCTAATCAGCAGGCTCAGCCAACACCTAAAGAGGTTGAGCAAGCATTGAGTGATGCATTGAATGATGCAGATAAGTAGTTGCTGAAAACACTGTAATTGATCATGCTTTTATGGTGATCAATTACAGTGTTTGTTTGATTGTTCTGAGTGAAAAATCAGTAAAAGATCACGCCCCATAATTTGACATCGCGCGCAGCTATCCAAGCTTGCCCGCAAACTAATTTCAGTTTTCTGTTAAGCTTTAAGTGGGTTGTGGCGGGGCGTTGATACTGATTGATTCATAGTAAGTGATCACCCCTTGAAACTACATTGCCAAGCGTGATTTTTTCTTGCTATTTTTTCCAACTTGTATGACGCTATGCCTTGTTGCTAAGTAACCAGGATCGTTACCATGGAAAAGGCTGAAAAAATTAGGCTTTTAGAAAAAAAAGT
>CAMAPQ010000019.1 GCA_945860125.1 Klebsiella pneumoniae | reverse complement strand
GCATAGAATTCGTCATCCTCGCGAAGGCGGGGATCCAGTTTTTAAATATTAAAACCAGGACAAACTTTCTTCATATTTCACTTTCTTATTGAATAATAGGGTGCATTTTTAAGTAAAACCAGATTAAATCTGGATCCCCGCTTTCGCGAGGATGACGTTCCACTCATATTTTTAAGCTAGATGCTGATATTACCTTGTCAAACTGAAAAAAAATAAATAACGAATGGGCGCTAAAATAACGCCGTAAACAAGGTTTAAGAGGCCTTAATAAAAGCAGCCAGCATACTGCTCACTGCAACAAACTCACTATCCAAACTATTTACAAAAGACTCCGTTTTTTGTAGCTCATTATTACGGGCAAAAACCTCAATTTCCTTACATATCTCATAAAGACAAGTCGCACCAATATTACTGCAACTACCCTTTAAGCCATGCGCCGCTTTACTTAAACGATCAGCATCCGCCTGTTTAAAAGCTTCTTTAATGTCTGCCACTCGTTTTATTGAATCACTAATATAAGTGTCAACAAGCAAATTAAAATCATCTTCCATGACTTCTTTTAACTCATTAAGTGCGGCCATATTTAAATGTTCTAGTTCCATCACATTCTTCCTGTTATTCGATAGAAAAGCTTAGCCTTTATTAATTAGCGCTGCCTACTGGACGATAAGCCCACGCATAAACAGCTTCGACAATATTGCCTTTTCCTTTGTATTCAAGTCGCTCACATAAAGTACGCACCAAAGGAATACCTCGTCCACAGTAACCGTCTATTGGTGAAAGCCCTGCCATTTTATTTTGATAGTCAAAACCAACGCCACAATCTTCAATACGAATAAATAATTGGCCACCGTCTTTACTGGGCGTATGGGTTAAAATAACCGTTAACGTACCAAAGTTCATTGCTTTTAGCTTCTCATCGCGCTCTCGATAATACTGCGAAAAACCTGCCGCAGACTCTTTAAGATTTGAACTTAAACCTAAAATACCATGTTCTAATGAATTAGAATAAAGCTCCGCAAGAATCGTATAAAGTTTTCCACTGTGGGCTTTTAGCCCAGGCACTTCCATAATAATATGGGTCATTAAAGGCAAAGGATTAAATGTTTTTAATGTATCGGTACGCAGCTCACAACTAATCGTCCAGTCCATAATAGGCTGATTATTAGTAATTTTTTTTGTTTTAATCTCTTGGCCTGCTTCGTCTTCCATGATTTCCGGCGTTAACATAATTACCTCAGCCATTGTGTAATCATCATCCTGCGCTTTGCCGCCCGTAAACTGTCGCACCCCTGTTTTTATCTCTTCAAATAACCGATTAGGTACCACATTCTGTTTAAAAATACGCTGTAACTCTGTGGTGCTAAACATCTCACCTGCATCATCTTTAGCCTCATGAATACCATCAGACCATAAATAAAGACGATCACCATACTCAAGCTCATAAATTTCAGGTTCAACTTTAAAACGTTCATCCGATAAAACGCCTAAAGGCAAACTTCTTGATTTAATATGCTCAATCGCTCTATTTTTAACGCGATAAATAAAAATATCAGGTAAACCTGCCACCCAAAGCTTTACCCATTTTTCACGGAAATTCATACTGATCATGCACATACAGCAAAAAACATTAACCGGCAAAATAGTTTTTAATTTTTTATTAATTTCTCTTAAAATTTCTTCCATAGAAAAACCTTTATTGGTCATTCCATAAAATATTTCAGAAGCGGGCATCGCACCAATTGCAGCAGGTAAACCGTGGCCGGTAAAATCACCTAGTAAAACATACATGCCACCGGAAGGATCCCTTGCAGCTAACAACATGTCACCATTAAAAACGGCCATAGGCGATAAAAGATAGGTGATATTTTTAGCATTAATACAGCCAGGATGGGCAATATTATCAAATACCATTTTTGCAATTTCTTGCTCATGCACTAAATGATCATTGTGCTGACTAATCTGATCACGCTGATTTTGCACAACCACATGCAGCTTTCTCATGCGGATGAAAGCCTGTATTTTCGCTTGCAAAATAACCTTACTATACGGTTTACTTAAAAAGTCATCGCCTCCCGCCTCCAAACAATCAGCAAGAGAACTGGCATCTTTTAAAGAGGTGAGGAAAATAATAGGAATAAGACTATCGCCAGATAAATTCTTCATCTGACGAGCACAATCTAAACCATCCATTCTTGGCATGAGAGCATCGAGCAAAATAAGATCTGGTCTTTTATCTTCAAACAGCACAAGCGCTTCAACACCATCCTGAGCTGCACGAACTTTATGCCCTAATTTTTTTAGTATGGTGGTTAAAATAAAACGATCTGAATCGTTGTCATCCGCAATTAAGATATCCAGACTATCGTCGTTCACAATCACCCCATCACCCCATTCATCTACACCATTTTCACTATCTCACTTCATTTTTTATATACCCAAAGTAATTGGAATCACGGGGAGGCGGCAAGGGAGAGAACCCCATGAGCATAGATAGACTATGTGATTGGGGTGAACGAGAGCTGCCAACAATGCCGTGTTTTCAAGTACGAAGGGTATACAACTCAAGCAATGCCAAAGAGTTGCTCAAAATTAGAAATGGTTAATATTTTTTTAACTTCACTATTACAGTTAATAATATTAATTTGTGAATTATCTCCGCCTGCGTGATCTCTTAATAAAAGCAACATACCCAAAGCAGAACTATCAAGGTAAGTCGCCTCTTTCATATCAACAACGTAACATTCTGGTTTATCGCGAGATTTCTCATAAGCATCACGAAATTCTTGGTGGGCACTAAAATCAAAACGGCCTTGAACTTTAATCACAAGCTCTTTTGAGTTTGCAGATTCATTTGACCAAATAGCCATAACTCACTCCTAAATGAAACAATCTAATTTTATTAGCAACTTTGCGTTCTTACTAAAGAAAGAACCTTTGCTTATTTTTTCTCCTAACACATTAAAGATAGACTACTTTTCAACCCTGGTGAAATGTGGCGTAAAATTTTTATTATTTTCTAACTCTATGCTTTGACAGTTTAATAACAATGAATCATCAAGATAACTTTCATGCTTATTACCGCCTAATAATTTCTTTTTCCAAATGTTTTTAATCAGCTGAAAATGACGCGCCATATCAAAGAATGCACCTTCAATATTTTGTACTAATTCATGGCAACGATGGGCCGCAAAAGCAATAAGTTCATCACGCTCTTTCCCCCCCTCCCATTCAGGTCGATTAAACATGATATTCATTCTATTTAAGGCCGTAAATTCACTTAAAAAGCTATCTATTTTTCCTTTCTCAAGCAGGGCGCTATTGATTTCTTCATCAATTTTACCCTTCAATTTTTCCTGTAAATCACGCAATGATTTTTCCGTTTCTTCCAGCCCTGAGCGCATACGATGCGTCGCTTTGTTAGACTGCACTGAAAAACCATATATTTGTTTTGCAATCGCTGAAATCCCTTGCCCACCCATACCAACCATACTGGCATCAAACAGATTATTTAACGCTAATAAAGCGGACTCAGCCGCTGCAAATCTCACATCAAATAAATGATCATCCATGTTTTTAAACTGATCGACAAACTGATTAATTTTAAGCTGATGCGTCACACTCACTTGACTAATTTCAGAAACAAACTTCACATAATGAAAAGTAATACCTGCGACAAGAATAGAAAAATCATTAACAGAATAAAGCTCTTTCTGGCCATTTAGTGTTGTAATAATTACCCTGATGAGATCAGATGTTCGTGAATGACTGACTCTTTTATCAACAAAAGATCTTAATAAGGCAGAATTAGGTAAAACAGGCATTTCTAACGATTGTTCTTCTTTTTTTTCTTCTGGTCGTGTCTGTGTTAATACAGTTGATACATCTGGAATTAATTGCGTAAAAAGACTCGCCACTTCAGTTGACTCTGTTACTTCTTGCACACAATGTGCTTGATTTTTTTTCTCTAGCGCCAATAAAAAAGTATTCATACGCCATATGGCAAAAACATAATAAATAACGACGCACAGCAAAACAGAAAAAGCAGCAATTTGACTCATGCCTGTTAAGCTAACACAAATGATAAAAATCACACTTAAACCAACAACAAAAATCCAATTTGAAAGAAAAAAACGCTTAATTTCGTGAGATAACATTTTAACCCCTCAAAGTTATTTCATGCGGTTAGTAAGGGTAATAAGACGAGAAGCAATTTTATTTAATGGCAAAATTTCACAATGCGCCTCTAAATTAAAAGCAGCTTGTGGCATACCCCACACCACGCAACTCTCTTCATCCTGAATGAGGGTAAAAGCGCCGCTATTTTTTAAGTTAAGTAATCCTGTAGCGCCATCCTTTCCCATACCTGTCAATAAAGCGGCTGTCACATTAAGCCCTAGCAATTTCGTAACCGAATCAAACAACACGTCAACCGCAGGGCGATGACGCCCTACTTTTTCATCCTGCGTTAAAACACACATTAATTCTTGCGTCTCTTTTTTTCTAGCCAATTTTAAATGGAAATCACCGGGGGCTAGAACAGCACAACCGGGCTTTAAAATGTCGCCATTTTCAGCTTCTTTAACTTTAACCGCACAAAAACGATCTAATCTTTTTGCATAAGATGAACTAAAATTCGGCGGAATATGCTGAACAATTGCAATAGGTGGGGAATTCTCAGGTAAATCTTTTAGCACTTCGAGAATTGCTTCTGTACCACCGGTTGAAGCACCAATGACAATTAATTCATTTGCTCGGCATGAATAGGTCGTATTATTTTTCTTTTTTTGGGTTAAAAAATCATTAGACGTTGCATCATCTATTGTCTTTCTTACTTCACTTTCGTGTTTACGTTCAAGTGCTTTTATATTAGCAATTGCAGCAGCGCGTATTTTATCGGTAATTTCATAACGAATTTCTTCTAAACGCTCAGGGACATCAACAACCGGTTTAGGAACATAATCAACCGCACCAAAAGCAAGCGCGTCTAACGTTACTTGCGCACCTTGCTGAGTCAAACTTGAAATCATAATCACAGGCATAGGATGTAAACGCATTAAATTCTTAAGGAAAGAAAGCCCATCCATTTTCGGCATTTCAATATCAAGCGTAATAACATCTGGACTATATTTTTTTATTTTTTCTCTGGCATCAAAAGGATCTTCTGCGGTATCCACAACAATCATGTCATTCTCAGAAGAAATAATTTCAGACAGTAGTGCACGCATGATCGCCGAATCATCAACCACTAATACTTTTATTTTCTTAGGCACACTAAATTTCCTTTAACAAGTGACTTATTCCCTTTTAGAACAACTCAACATCATTGCCATTTTGATTCTTAATATTCTCCGCATATTCTTTTTCTCTTTCATAAATTGTATCGTTTGAGGTGGTATGTATTTTTCTCACCTTTACAACGCCCGTTTTTGGAAAATAGTAAACTTTGCGTGGAAAAATATCGCCAACATCTTCAGCAACAATAAAAAGCCTTTCTTTTTTTAAATACTCTCTTACAAATTCAACATTTTTTTTGCCCACATCCATATTTTTGATGGCAGAAATAACACGCCCGCCCCCCACAATTTTTACTTCAAGATTTTGTTTTTTTCCACCGAATTTTAAAATAGTATTAATTAAATATTCCATTGCCCAATTACCGTAACGCGTAGAGTCACTTAAATCAGCGCCCACTCTATTTTGTAAACTTTCTTGAATGGGCAACATAAAATGATTCATACCGCCAATGCCGCTTTCTGTATCACGAATACAAGCTGAAACACACGAGCCTAGCACCGTCACAATCACCTCATTTTGCATTGAAACAAATAGTTCACCAGGTAAAATTTTAGCCGCAGGAATATCAAGCGTACGATCATAATAACGATTGATGTGCTCGAAACCTGGAATGGTTTCAAAGTTCTTTGACGCAGGTGTTTTTAATGAGTCTTTAATTAATTTCACAATAAATAGCCTTAAAGCTTAAGTCATTTTATTTTTTTATATACCGTTTTTCCCACCAACTTAAAGCGATCACTCACACCATGCAAACTCTCAGAGTGACCAATAATCAAATAACCATTTTCATTTAAATAATCAGCATATCGATTAAACAGTTTCTTTTGGGTTTCTTTATCAAAGTAAATCACAACGTTTCTACAGAAAATTAAATCAAACTTGCCGCTCATGGGCCATTCTTGCATCAAATTTAATTGCTTAAAAGAAATCATTGATTTAACAGAATCCACCACTTGAAAGTCAGTATCATGCGGTTTAAAAAACTTTTTAATACGCGTTTTATCTATAGATTGAATGCGTTCTTCACTATAAATACCCGCCATCCCTGTTGCTAAAACATTTGAATCTAAATCCGTTGCTAAGACTTTCACATCCCAGTTACTAAGCTGCGTTAATTCACAGAGCGTCATTGCAATTGAATAAGGTTCTTCACCTGTTGAAGAACCCGCAGACCACACTCTTATCCTTTTTTCAGTTTTATTCGCTTTTTGTATTTCAGGAATAATTAATTTAACGAGCATTTCAAAGTGATGCTCTTCTCTGAAGAAAAACGTCAAATTTGTTGTAATACTATTTACAAAATCAGTCAGCTCGATCGCAAAATTTTTCTGTAAATATTCACAATATTCAGAGAAATTTTTAAACTGCAATTTTCTTAAACGGCGAACAAGTCGCGCATAAACCATATCGCGCTTTTGATCACTTAAAACAATACCCGTTTCATCATAAGCAAGCTTTTGAATAAACTGGTAATCTTTTTCTGTGAGTAAAAACTCTTTTTCTGCTTCACTAGCTTGAGGAATATTTTTATTCAAGCCCATACTGCCTTACCTTTAAAACATTGATTTTCTACTTCTTCACGACATAAAAAACAAAAAATTGTCCCAGCAAGGCATCGCGATGAAAACAGTACAACTCGTACTGCGAAGCGCGATAACAAAGCTAGGCAACTTTGCATAAGCCCTAAGAAAATTAAAACTCACTCCACTCATCCTGACCCTCATTAGGCTTCATGACTTTACTGCTTTTTCTTGAAGCGCCACTTTTTCCCCCAGCATTTGCTTTGCTTCTTGAAGAAGCGCCACCGGCGCTTGCTACCATTTTTTCATCTTCAGCAGAAAGGGTGAAAAAGCTGACCATTTCAAGCAATTTTTTAGCTTGTCCTGCCATTGCCTCACTTGCAGCAGACGCTTCTTCTACCAATGCTGAGTTTTGCTGAGTCATCGTATCCATCTGCGTAATTGCGGTATTAACCTGCTCAATACCTGATCGTTGCTCCTGCGCGGCATTAGAAATTTCTGCCACCGTGCCTGCTACTTTTTCAACAGATTTCATGATCTCGTTTAAAGTGGTGCCGGATTTATTAACAAGCTCCGTACCATTTTGCACTTTACCCACGCTGTCTCGAATCAGCTCTTTAATCTCTTTAGCCGCCGCCGCTGAACGTTGGGCAAGATTACGTACTTCACCGGCAACAACCGCAAAACCACGCCCTTGATCACCCGCTCTTGCCGCTTCTACCGCTGCATTTAAGGCCAGCAAATTAGTTTGGAAGGCAATCTCATCAATGACACCGATAATATCGGCAATTTTCTTGCTGGATTCATTAATGCCAGACATCGCCGTAACTGCTTCGCTAACAACATTTCCACCGTGTTGTGCGGTATCTTTTGCGATGACCGCTAAGGCTTTTGCAGACTGCGCATTCTCTGCGGTTTGTTTAACCGTCGCCGTCATCTGTTCCATGCTAGAAGCCGTTTCTTCAAGGCTAGAGGCTTGTTCTTCAGTACGCTGGCTTAAATCTGCATTACCTTGCGCAATTTCTTGGGCACCGCTAGAAACTTCACGAGAGATTTGACGAATACTGCTAATCGTTTCAGTTAAGCGATCAACCGTATTATTGGCATCATTTTTCAGTTTTAAGAATGCGCCTTGATAATCAGAGTCAATGGTTTCGGTTAATTTACCATGTGATAAAGCAGCTAATACTCGCGTCGTATCCTCTACTACATGCTCCATCACGCCCACTAACTGATTTAAACCTTGACTTAAGCGTAAGAAGAATCCATCACGACCACGCTCTGAAAGACGGCTGGTTAAATCTCCTTTACTAGCAGAACCGACAAGCTCACCAATTTCTTTTTCAATACCCGCTTCTTGGGTGCGATCCAACCATTCCACCACACTACCAATGCGTTTACCGGTTTCATCATTAACAGGGCTTGCAATTAACGCAAGGGTACGGCCGCCGATCGAAAGCTCAGTTTTATGTGCTGCTTTTAAGTTATCCATTAATGCTCTTTGATGCTGCGGGCTGCGATGGAACACATCCATATTTCTACCCATTAAAGTTTTTGCATCAAAACTTGTAAGCACTTTACGAATATCTGCCTCAGCATCACCTAACATTTTTTTCAAGGAATGATTCATATAAACAATGTTGTAATTAATATCGGCGATCATGGTGTTACTGGTAACGTTATCCAACGCTTGCTTAACACGGGCATTATCTTCAGCAATCATTCTTTCTTTGTTTTGAATTTCAAGTGCTTCAGTTTTATCTAACCACTCAACCACCGCACCTAAAAACTCGTTATTTTCAGAGAAAAGCGGCGTTGCAATTAAACCAAACGTAAGACCTGCTAGCTTTAATTCTGTTTTATGAGAGCCTTTTAAACCACTGATAAGATTTCTTTGATGAGAAGGCACTTTATGAAACTGATCAATCGATGCCCCCATTAATTTATCCATTCTAAATATAGGGAGTACAGATTGAAGTTGTTTTTCTCTTTTCTCTAACATTTTTTTCACATTTTCATTCATAAAGATAATATTAAAATCTTTATCAGCCATCATGACAGGGGTATCACAGGCATTCAGTGCTTGAATAAAACGAGCAGCAATTTTATTTTTTTCGTCTATTTCATGAGTTGATTTTGCAAGCATCGCCGTTACACTATTCAAGGCAATAATTGATTGCCCTAATTCATCTTGTGATACCACAGGTAACACATTATTTAGCTCGCGATTTTCAATATTTTTAAAGCCTTGCTCTAAAGTTTTAATGGCCAGCTGAATGCGACGTTGCATGACAAAAGCAAAGAAAAATACTAAACCCATTATGCCAAGGCCAAAAGCCAAAGATAAATTTCTAGCTCTCGTATCATGTGCAACGCGGTTGTCTAAAGTCGTATCTAACGATTCCATTGCTAAATTCAAAAAATCGCCTGCTTGGGTTACCACTTTATGGCCACGCATAAACACATCTTCAGGAGAACCTTTGAACGTTTGCGACAGCACTTCGTTAGCCATCTGAGCTATATCATCTATACCTACATTGAGCTTATCTAATTCTGGTTGTATTTCAGCCTTTAAAGTGGGATCAGCGTTTAAAATAACATTGTAACCATCATTGATAAATATTTTCAGATCTTTAATATCATCCGCTGCACCAAAGATAATACTTTTCACCTGATCACTGGCTTTAGCTGGATCTGATTGCACTTCAAAAGATAACGAACGAATACGACCTTGGCGATCAAGTAATTTGAAGAGTTTTTCTGTTGCAATATTAATGGTGTAGTAAGAAACGGCTTGTGGGTCGAGCGCCATACCGGATTTTTCTGCTACTTTAGCAACAAAAAATGCAACATCTTTAATTAATTTACTATGGCGAATCAAAGAAGCTGATTGAGTAATTTTTGCATTTTCCTGTTGCAAGGTTTGCCAATCTTGCTTTAATTGCTTAAATTCACTCGATACATCAACGTCTTTATGATAGATCGCAATTTGTTTTTCAAGCTCATCAAAACCTTTATTAATTTGTGATTCTGTTTCACTGATTTTCCCAGGAAATATATTAGGGCCACCAACAAAAAACACATTGTAATAACTGCGATGATTAACCAATGCGGTATATAGATGCATTGTGCCCGGATGAATATATTCAGCGCCAGCTCTTTCAATTCTAGTGAATTCAATCCCATCATTTAGATTCTTTACATAAATCGACAATAGTGCGATGGTTGGCAGTGACATTAAAAAACATAACGTAAATAGCTTCTGTTTTATGCTCATTTTATTGAGTATTTTTGAAATCATTCTTTTTCTCTCCTTGTTATTTAAATCTTCTTTGTAAAATAAGGCCTAATGAATTGTTTTAATTTGTGCTAGGGCTTGAGATAAATCAGCATTAATATCATCCATGCCCAACAGCTGATCAATATCGAGCAAAATCACCATTTTTTCGTTAACAGCGACAAGACCAGAAATAAAATTAGCCCCGCCACCCCCTACTTCAGGCGCTGCTTTTTTTTCTTCTTCTGATACTGAACAAACGTCAGACACCGCATCAACAACAATGCCCATCACACGCTCACCCGTCTTACTTTCAACTTGCAACACGATCACAACCGTTGTTTGACCATACTCTAAATTTTGAATGCCAAATTTTTCACGCAAATCAACAATGGGAATAATTGCCCCACGAAGATTAATAACACCCTTTACGTAACTTGCTGAGTTGGGTAACGGCGTTGTTTTTTCCCAACCACGAATTTCATTTACACGTAAAATATCCACGCCATATTCTTCGTTTGACATAATAAAAGTGAGGTACTGCGCGCTAATTTCTTTTTTATTCATCGCATGATTTTGCGCTTGCTTATTTTTTTCTGCACCAGCCTGCCGCTCGTCCATACATCACCTCTTAAATTAAGCCGCTTGTGGCGTATTGATTTCTGTTTCTTTTCCAGCAAAATTGCTGTTTTCTTTTTCTAACATTTTTAAATCTGCCATTTTTAAAATACTAGGCACATCCAAAATAAGTGATACAGTTCCATCACCCAAAATCGTTGCGCCTGAAATGCCAGAGACTTGTTGATAATTGGCTTCTAAACTCTTAATCACCACCTGCTGCTGTGCTAATAATTCATCAACGACCAGCCCAAATTTTTTACCCTCGTTCTCAACAATAACAATTAATTTATTTTTTGATTGTAACCGTGCACCATTTAAACGAAACACTTCAGCAAGTTCGATAATCGGCACATATTCTTCGCGTAACTGCATGACATCCCAATTACCCACCACCTTATTTAAAGCACTGGCATTTAATTGTAGCGACTCAATAATATTAACAAGGGGAATAATAAAAATTTCATTTGCCAAGCAAATTAACTGCCCTTCTAATATGGCAAGCGTTAGTGGTAAACGAATACGAATCATCGTGCCCGCACCCGTGGTTGAATTAACTTCAACTGAGCCGCCAATGCCTTGAATGTTTTTCTTCACGACATCCATACCCACGCCTCGGCCTGAAAGATCCGTTACGGCTTCTGCGGTTGATAAGCCAGGGTGAAAAACAAGATCGACTAATTCTTGATGAGTTAAGGCATCTTCTTCAGTAATTAAACCATTTTTAATTGCTTTAGCGCGTAAACGCATGGTATCAATGCCCTTCCCATCATCACTCACTTCAATCACAATATGACCACTTTGATGATAAGAATTTAACGTTAGTAAGCCTGTGGCCTCTTTATTATTATCCTGCCTTACATCAGGCATTTCTAAGCCATGATCTAATGAATTTCTAACAATATGCACTAAAGGATCTGTTAATTTTTCCATTACCGTTTTATCTAATTCAGTGCCTTCACCTAACAATTTAAGCTCAACTTGCTTACCTAGTTTTTTCCCTAAATCATGCACCATTCTTGGGAAGCGACTAAAAATAAAACTGATAGGAACCATGCGAATACGCATCACACTTTCTTGTAATTCACGCGTATTAAATTCAAGCTGGGCTAAACCTTCTCTTAATTTTGATAGCTTAGATAAATCAAAATTTTCGCCTACTTCACCCAACATGGATTGCGTAATAACTAGCTCACCCACCAAGTTAACGAGCTGATCAATTTTTTCAATGGCGACTCTAATAGAAGAGCTTTCCATGCCTGATTTTGCTTCTTTTTTATCGTCAACATGCTCAACAGGCTTCGCAGCTTTTGTCATGACAACATCAGCTACAGAAGAGACAAGCGATATATTTACAAGCGGTTCATACTGAATGTCACATTCATCTTCAATCCACTCAAATATTTCTTTCAATTCACTAAGGGGAATACCATTGTCAGAAACGACTTTAATCGTCCAAGTAAGGTAACAAGCTAAGGGATCGAGCAAGTCAAAATCAGGCAAGGCAGCATCATCTGCACTCACCGTCACAACGCCCAAACTTTTTAATTGCTTAAAAAGACGTAAAGGATCATTACCTGTTTTAAATAAAGCAATATCAGGTTTAAAACTAATATTCCAACCGACTATATTATTTTTATCTTTTGTAATTTCTGCATTCTCTGCTAAAGACACGGTATTAGAAGCAAGCACCCGCTCAAAATCAGCGACAATTTTACTAGAACGCGGCACTTCAATCGGTTTTTTATTTTGAACACAGCCAAACATTTCGCGTAAACAATCGACTGATTCTAATAATAACTCGACATAACTTTGTTCAAAAATACGTGCACCTGAACGAATTTGATCAAGCAATGTTTCAGCAACATGGGTAAATTGTGAAATTTCATTTAAACCAAACGTACCTGCCCCACCTTTAATAGAGTGAGCAGCACGAAAAATGACGCTAATGGTATCGTTATCAAGCGCTTTTGTATCTGCGCCTACTAACGTGCTTTCAATAACATCAAGCCCTTCAATACTCTCTTCAACAAAGGCATCCATAAATTGAGAAATATCAATTGCCATACTTTTTATTCCCTTTTATTCTTCCTTGGTCATTCAAATTCTATTTTTTTCATTATTTTAATAAACGTTAAGAAATCACTTTTTGGATCGTTGATAAGAGTTTTTCAGGATTAAACGGTTTGACAATCCAACCCGTGGCACCCGCTTCTTTCCCTTGCATCTTCATATCAGAGCCAGATTCAGTGGTAAGCAAAATAATGGGTGTAAACTTGTACTGCTCTGTTTCCCTTAGTTTTTTAGTAAGCTCTATTCCATTCATATTAGGCATATTTACATCAGATAAAATAAGATCAAACTGATCTGCTACTGCTTTGGTATAAGCTTCGACGCCATCCTCTGCCTGCTCTACTTCATGGCCTGCACTTTTAAGCGCAAAAGCCACCATTTGCCTTACCGAGTTTGAGTCATCGACGCTTAATATTTTTGCCATTTTATCGCTCCACTTCTCACACTAAAAATTCTTTTATTTTTTTGCTTTTTTATCGGTATTTTTTTAAGCAAACAAAGTATTCAATCCCAAAAGAGCGGCATTTTCTTTTATATTGTCCGTCACATTTAAAAAACGCACGCGCTCTGCCCAAGTTTTAGATTGCCTTAAAGATAAGAGTAGCTGAAAAACAGCGCTGTCAATAAAAGCGGCCCCTTCAAAATTAAATTCAATACACTTATTATTATTTTCTTTAATCATGCTATAGAAAGATTGTATTCTTCTGACATCAGACCATTCTTTCATTTCAATGCGAAAGTTATCCATCTTCTTCCCCCTGCGCTGTATTATTATTTAGCTTAAAAAAGTTCGTCATCTTCTTCACATGCTTTATTTGTTTCATTTAATTGGCTGTTTTTCTTTTTCATTTTATATTCGAGAACAATATCATCCAACGCAACGCCTTTAACCACTTTATCAAATACTTCTCTTTCTATTTCTGTTGAATAAGAAGCTTTAATTTTTTGTTGTAAAATCAGCCATTCATTAGGTTGCGATAAACGAGAAACATCGCCCATTAATTTTCCCAAACCTTGAATAGAACCGTTTACATGCGCAAGCTGCTGAATAAAACGATCATAAAATTGTAAAGCGATAAAAGTAGATTGCATTAACGTTAAGGTTTCTTCAGAGTTATTAATAAGCTGTTGTAACTTCGCGTCTGCACCGCTAAGGTTATTGTCTTTTTGCAAAACACGTAATTCATTAAGGCTTTCAATAACACTTTGTACGCGCATTGATGCTGTCAAAGAATTGCCGGTAATTTCCTCAAAAGAACTATCACTTTCCGTCATTGAACTTTCAATTTGTGTCGCAGCTAAGCACAGCATCACAATCGTTTCTTGCAACTGCGTCCAATCCAAGTCAGGGTTTGATACACGGCTACCGGGATTATTAATACTGAAACTCATCCTCTCTTCCTTAAACTAAAAGGCTCTTGCTTATTTTAATAATTAATCCAAAATTTAAGATTAGTTGATTTTTTAAAAGGTAAAGACAATTGAAGTCTGATTTTTTTTACTACACTATATAAAATTAACTTTAAAAAAATTAGTTTGCTGTTATGCCATTAAAAATAAAAAAGCAGGAATAAACATCACATGCCTAATAACCCAAAAAATAAAATAATGGTCGTTGATGATACGTTAAGTATTCGTTTGCTTATTGAAGCACTACTGGAAGATGATTTTAATGTTCATTGTGTAGATGGCGGCATATCTGCACTGGTTGCTGTTAATTCTTTTAAACCTGATATTATTTTGCTTGACGTGAATATGCCATACATGGATGGTTATCAAGTTTGCCAAAAACTAAAAGAAAATAAAGCAACACGCGATATTCCCGTGATATTTATCTCAGCAGAAGATGGCGCAGAAGATCAGCTCAAAGCCTATCAAATGGGCGGTGAGGGTTACATTACCAAACCCATTGATCATAAACAGCTACACGCAAAAATTCAGGAACGCTTACGCGCTAAAAAAGAGCTGCAACGTTTAGAAGAAGATGCAAAAAATGCAGTGACTGCTGCGTATGAAGCGATGAATAGCAATAGTGAAATGGGCATTCTCGTGCGCTTTATGGAGCGCAGCATGACAGCTAAAAATTATGAAGCCTTAGCGCAAGAATGCATTAATTCACTCAAAGAAATGGGGCTAATTGCAACCATACAAATACGAAATGGTTTTTTTCAACACACTTTTAGCAATAGCTCTGAAAGTGAGATTGAAGGCAAACTGCTTTTGGCTGCAAAAGAAAAAGGCAAACTGATTGAAATACAAAACCGCTGTATTATAAATGCAAACCGTATTTCAATACTCATTAAAAATATGCCAATTGAAAACCCTTTATTTTATGGCAGAATAAA
The DNA here is from genome assembly GCA_945860125.1 of Klebsiella pneumoniae. Classification (GTDB taxonomy): domain Bacteria; phylum Pseudomonadota; class Gammaproteobacteria; order Pseudomonadales; family CAMAPQ01; genus CAMAPQ01. The sequence continues at coordinate 22,043 of CAMAPQ010000019.1, read as the reverse complement.
AGATAGCCTTGCTATATTTATTAACTCAGCAGATAACAGAATAAAATCAATTGGTTTAGAAATGCAGGTTCAACAAGAAAGAGTCGATGGTTTAAGATCTGCTATTGCTGAAGCGAAAGAAAGCCTCGATCACATCACAGAAAAAGCGAAAAGAAATAGCACCCTGACAAAACAAACTATGGGCACTTTGCGCGAAGATATGGAAGAAACCCTTTTTGGCTTATCGCTTAGTCAGAGGCAGGAAGAAAAAATTATGCTCATGATTGAAAGTAGCATGAAAGAAATAAGCGAAATTGCCAATATAGGGGCAGATGTATATGAAGACATCTCTAAAATTTCAAATCGTTTTCATAAACTGATTGAGAATTGTTAATGTTCGTGGAGGCAGAAGTCATCAATGAGCCCAAGCAATACCAATCCGAACGTTAGTCATTCCTTTTCTGTTCAGTCTCAACAGGCTACCGAAGCTGAGCATAAGTCAGAAAGACTAATTACCCGTATTTTGAGCAGATTAAACCCAATAAAAGCCTTGCGGCATTCCACAATAGATCAGATTTCAGCAACCAGCTTGAGAAATCCTCCGTCTACGACCCATTTAATGGGGCACATTCAAAATAGTGAGGGCGCGACAAACAACAGAAGACTCAAAAATCAAGCGCTGAAAAATTTGGATGTTAATCTACACAACCGAAAAGAAGTGATGCGTTTGTTTACTCAAAAGGCAAGACAAAACTATACCGTTACCGATATAACTAATTTAGTAACACGATTCAATAGCGCTTCTGTGACTCGTCAAACGGCTATGATTATGGCATTGGAACACGGCAGCGAAACAGAACAATTCGTCATTAAAAATCCAGGCAATAGATGGGATAACTTTCATGATTATCAAATAACCTCTACTTTAAAAGGCCTAATAAGTGAGGGTGATCTTGCAGACTTTATTATTAATGATGGGGCTCAATTCTTCGATTCTTTAGATTTTGAGCAAGCAAATAGTTTTATCAAGTTGGGGCTTGCCCTCAAACAGAACCCAGAAAATCTTGGCACATTCATCGGTTTTATAAAAACACAACCTTCACTTCATACATTTCTAACAAGCCAGCTCACTTTCCAAGCAGACCCCAAACAAATATTCGAATTAGTGCAATTATTCAATCGATTGAACACCACTCAACGCGAGCAAATTGCAACCTCTTTGACTGAGGGAAAAAGTGAAACTATTGACATGTTTCTAAGCCTACTTAGCAAGACTAAAGAGGTTGAGGAACAGCGCACATCCCTCTTAATTAATACGTTTTATAACTGTACTGATCAGGGAAAAGACAAATTTATTCAAGCGTTATCAAGCCGAGAAGAACTCGCCTCATTTGCTACATTTTTCCCCGCTGAATGGATAAGTTTAGATAGACAAACTAGCAGCACACTATTAACGGCATACACCCATAATATTGATGATACAAATGGCGAGATTGGCACAATCGCGACCTCTTCAGAAGCGATACTGGAGGAAAGAAGTTCTGCGCAACGACTGATCGTTGATCTTGGCCTTGTAAACGTCATTGAAAATGTTAAAAAATTGAGTGATAGCGATATTGATATCCGATTTAACAAAGTCATGGCAGAAATAAAGGGAAAAATTGAAAACGGCTTACAAGGCAACAGCCTTCAGCACGCACAAAAACAGACGTACGAGCTTGCCCTCTCTTTCATGGATAACAAACACTTCTCAAGCGATGCTAGATTATTCAATCTAAACTTAAGAGAAGCCGTTGTTGCTATTACAGCATTAGGGTCAGAACAGTATGACAACCTAAATTGGAATGATAGCCTATCAAATAGCGGTGAGCGATATGAGTGCATTTTGAACGCTTTAATCACTAAATTTTCAGATTGCCGTATCGCTAATGGCGATCAACCAACCTGCTATGAAGGCGCAATTGAGCGTGTTGTGCTATCGACGCAATCATTAATCAGCCTGGCACCTTCCCCACCACCCAAAGGGGATTATTCTGCCAAATTTACTGAGGTAGCAAATAATCTCTTAGAAAAAATCGCCAGTAATCCTGAAATAAAAAAATTCGTCGAGCATATGCTCATCTCAAAAAACAAGGAGATTTCAGCCCAGCATGTATTGGATCTCATTAAGCCTGCCATAAAATTACAGATGTCTATTGAATTTCCAGCCTTATATTATGCTGATAACACCTCAAAGTCTGAAGCCTTATTTAGTGTAGTAAAGGACCATTTTCAGTGGCTTGAATTGCCTCGTAACTGGTTAGGTAAAACCATCCCTTAAGTGGGCATCCTATTTTTGTTTTAGTTAATGCGCTAGGATTAAAATTAGTGCTGATTATTAAAATTACTAATCACATTAACCAACTCATCCAACTTTTTCTGCTCAAGCCTGTCTTCTAAAATAGCGAGCTTCGCTTGTTCTTTTTCTAAAATTTTTTGCACTTTATTTCTTGCGATATAAGCTTTTTGCCACGCCTGTTTTTTTGCCTCACACTCCGCCTCTTTTTTTGCAACATTACCAACTTGATCAGCAATTGCTTGATGTAATTGGCCAGAAAAAAAAGAGGCATTAGCGAGCATGGTAACACTCACGCCTTTAACATTAATTTGCTTTTTATGCGCCTCATCATATTCAAAATAATACTGATTCAACATTGAATGCTTGCCTTTTTCCGCCTCCAGTTTATTTTGAGCATCCGCTAATTCTTTTAAGCTTTTTTTTTCGATATGTTCATAATATTCAACAATTTTCTGAATTTTTTTTAATTTTATTTTATTTTTCACGGCAGACTCTATACTGAAAATAAGGTCAATGATGCATCACATCAGAAATGATTCTTACTTATTATAGAAAGAGAATGTTATGTCGCTACGAATTATTTCTATTTCTGAATTAAAGCCGGGAATGTTTATTACTGAATTAGATATTTCCTGGCTCAACAGTCCTTTTTTAATGAAAAAAAAAAGAATTCAATCTCAAAATGAGATTGAGGTGTTAGTGAGGTCTGGGGCAAAAAAAATAACAATTGATCTCAACCAAAGTGATGCAGCCTGTTTTGAACAAGAAACAGAAGAAATGACTCAGCTGATTAGCGAAGAAAGAGATGAAAAAAGTAACCCTGCTGAAGCGGTAAAACAACCACTCTCTGAAGTTGTAAAATTAGCAGTAGAATTACAAGAAGCGTGCAAATTAAAAAAAGAAATTAATCAGCTGGGTGAAAAAATAAATTGCGCTATTGAGAATAATGAGCCTGTAAATATGCAGGATATTACACCCATTATTGATAAAACAATTTCAAGCCTATGCCGAAATGATCAAGCACTCACTTCTCTTTTAAGGCATTCAAAAAGTCAGGGTAAACTTACCAGCCATACTTTTAATGTTTTTACATTATCTTTAATGCTTGCCACAAAATTAAAAGTTTCAGAAGAAGATCAGCAGCTGCTGGGTGTTGCAAGCTTACTGCATGATAGCGGCTGGGCAAGGCTACCTGGCAATTTATTTTCTAAAGGTAAACCCTATACCAGCACTGAAAAAAAATTAACGACTGAGCATATTAAAATTGTTTTAAAAATACTCGAGCAAAGCTCTTCTGTACCCAATATCGTTGCAACCATTATTTCACAACACCATGAGCGATGTAATGGAACAGGTTACCCCTCTTCACTTACCTCAACGAATATTCATCCACTGACAAAAATAATGATGATTGCTGATACCTATGATGAAATGATGCAGGGCATCGGCGAACAACCCGGCATGATTTCATCGCTCGCTATTTCAAATTTATTTAAGCTAGCTCAACAACAACAACTTGATGAAACCATGTGCAAGGCATTTGTAAGCGCAGTCGGCATTTATCCTATTGGATGCGCGGTTAAACTAAATACGGGTGAAAAGGGAATTGTTATTGAGCTTAATCGTGATACGCCATTAAATCCTATTATAAAAATATACTATAACCGCTTAGGTAATCCTATGTTTAAAGCACATATTGTTAATCTTGCTAAACAAGACCAAGCAGAATTAAAGCGAAAAATAACCTCCGCTTTAAACTGTAATAATAAAAAAGATGATCCAGCTCAGATTTTAAGCCCACAGGATTTTGAGATTAAAACCCAATAATGAAGAGAAATAATAATGACTTATAATGACACCCCTCCCCTTTTTTTAAGCTATGCCAAAAACATTTTTTCTGTATGGCCCGAGGGAATTCTTCTCGTCAATAGTAATATGATAATTGAATCTGTTAATACAAAAACATGGTCCATGCTGGGCTGGAAAACAGAAGAACTCATAGGCAAAAATGTGCATGAATTTCTGTGTGCCCATGCTTCGGATTATGTGCATGCAGCTTATGATTGTCCGATTGTAAAATTATTAAATAATGGTGCACCGTTTGAGTGTATTGAGGCTAAATGGGTTAAAAATAATGGTGAATTCTTACATCTTGATGTGAAAAAAATAGCCAGTGTGACAGATGAAAAATGGAAGCATATTTTATCTATTCGTGAAAACAATGGCGATGAACCAAGTGAAAGTGTTACGCGCCGCTTAGCTTCTTTTGTTTTTGAATTAGATATTCCTGTGGCCGATATGGATGTTTCCGGCAACATATTATATGCCAATCCTGCCATGACTAATTTACTGCTACAGCATGGTTTTAATGATCAAGGAACACCGGCCATTATGCCGCCTGATTTATATAGCCTGATTGAAAATTGTATTCAAACAAACAAAACTGTTTACCATACATCCAATGCACTTGAAAAAGCTTGTTTTGCGTGGAATTTATATCCTCAAGCTAATAGGGGCACTCAATTTGTAAAAATTATTGGTAATGATATTACTGATCTGAATAAAACCCGTATCGAACTTAAAGAAGCAAAAGAAGAAGCTGAAGCAGCAACAAGAGCGAAAAGCTTATTTTTAGCTAATATGTCTCACGAATTACGCACACCCATGAATGCTGTTCTTGGTTTTGCTGATTTGGGCTTAAGATTTGATAATCTTCCTAAAAAAAATCAGTTTCTGCAAAAAATAAAAACGTCAGGACAGGCTCTGCTCGAAATTATTAACGATATTCTAGACTTCTCAAAAATTGAAGCAGGAAAACTTGTTATTGAAAAAATAGAATTTGATCCTCGTGAACATGTTGAGCAGATCTGCGATTTATTTGCAGAAATGACAGCAGAAAAAGGCATTGAATTAGTCGTTTTTTTTGATCCCGCCATTCCTAGTAGGTTAATGGGTGATTCACTTCGTTTCAGACAAGCTTTAATTAACCTCGGTAGTAATGCCATAAAATTTACAGCCAAAGGGGAAGTGATTATTGCGGTTGAATTTAAAAAATTAGTGGGCGATCAAGTTTGTTTATATTGCTCTGTGCGTGATTCAGGAACCGGTATTCCTAAGGAAAGCATCCCTCATCTTTTTAAAAGTTTTACTCAAGTGGATTCTTCTACGACAAGAAAGTTTGGGGGTACAGGCTTAGGGCTTAGCATTACAAAATCGTTAGTTGAAATGATGGATGGACAAATTGGCGTAGAGAGCACCATCGGTGAAGGTAGCGATTTTTATTTCACCGCCTGGTTTGGTATTAGCCAAAAAGGCACGCAAAACTATTATGAAAGATCTCTCACTATTTTAAGTGGCATTAAAATTTTAGTGGTTGAAGAGCATGGCCCTACCCAAAATAACTTACGAAAAATGATGCTAGCTTACGGGCTTGATATTGATATTTTATCGAAAAAAGAACTTGTTGTTTTTAACATTAATTATTTTGCCCAGAAAGTTCCAAAATATTCTGCAATTTTCTGCTCCACCAAAGAAGAAAGCTGGAATCTACTACGCAAACTCTTTGCACAAATACAAATGCCTGAAAAAAACTGGCCACCGATTGCATTACTACGTTACACCAATAATTTATCGAAAAAAGAAACGCCTTTACCCGTTCAATTTTATCTTGAAAAACCAATTAAACATTCAGAATTAGTAATTTTACTCATTAAAATTAAAACGAATAATAATAAAATATTATCTAGCGCGCCTCAATCTTTTCCTGATCCCTATCAAGGGGTTAAAAATCTGCTAAGAAATAAAAAGTTTTTAGTGGTCGATGATAATTTATTTAACCAAGAGCTTATTATAGAAATATTAAAGGAAGCAGAGATTGACTATGATCTTGCGGACAATGGTAAAGAAGCAGTAGAAAAAGCCTGTATTTTTAGCTTTACCGGTATATTTATGGATCTTCATATGCCTGTTATGGATGGCTTTGAAGCAACAGAACGCTTGCGCCTTATTCCTAACTTAGCGCAAGTGCCTATTATTGGTTTAACCGCTGATATTCAACAGGAAACAAAGCAGAAATGTTTAAAAGCGGGTATGACTGCTTTTCTTACTAAACCTTACACGGTGAAAGCACTCTTTAAAGCCTTGAGCGAGATTTATGAAGAAAAAGAAAGCGATAACATGCCAACTGAACCACAAAATACAGCTCCTTTGACAGAAAACAAAATAGAGCCTCTTCAGGATGCACCCAATAATCCTACACGTTCTTTTAATCAAACCAATCAAAGCGCTGATGAAGCGATTAATATTCAAAAAGCGCTTGAAATGCTTGGTGGCCGCGTACCGCTTTTACTAAAATTATCACGTCTTTTTATCAATGATTTTAGCGATGTTTCCGTTCGGCTAAAAGCAGCGCTTGATTCAGGCGATATTAGTAATGCTCAGCGTATTGCCCATACCACAAAAGGATCAGCCGGAAATCTTGCTGCCCCTAAATTAGTTGAAACAGCCGCGGCAATTGAACATTCACTGAAAGAAAATAAAATTGATATTGAGCATCTTATGCTGCCCTTTAATGAAGCTATTAAAGACGTATTAGTTTCGTTAGATGAGTATATTAAAAAGTCTGCTTAATAGGACTGACGCAAAATCGCTTAAGCTTTGTTGTCCTGCCTCGCATAAACTATGTGATTGGGGTGAATGAGTGCAGCCAACAACGCTGCGGTTTCAAGTACGAAGGGTATAAATTCTTTTGCATCATGATTTGGCTTTGATTATTCTGTCGATCCATTGTTCTTCCCTTAGAACTTGCACAAAGGATCCTTTATGACACACTCACTTGAACACACGGCTCAAATATTAGATGGCAATAAAGCCTCTATTGCAATTAAAGAAATGATTAAGCAAAAAATTCAACAACGCATTGCGAATAAACAAACGATTCCAGGCTTAGCCGTTTTATTAGTCGGCGAAAATGCTGCCTCAAAAGTGTATGTTGCCAAGAAAAAATCTTCTTGCGAAGAAGTTGGTATTTTATCTTCCCTCTACCAGCTACCTCATGATGTGGAAGAAGACCGCTTATTAGCGCTCATTCAACAATTAAATAACGACCCCAAGGTTCACGGCATTTTAGTTCAACTGCCTTTACCTGCTCATTTATCAACCGACAAAGTAATCGAGACAATTAGAGTAGATAAAGATGTTGATGGTTTTCACCCGTTTAATATTGGCCTGTTAGCGCTTAAAAAGCCTGTGTTACGACCATGCACACCTAAAGGCATCATGCTGCTTATTGAAAAAACCGGTATTGATTTAGCAGGAAAAGAAGCCGTTATTATTGGCACTTCTAATATTGTGGGAAAACCCATGGTACTCGAATTAATGATGAAAAATGCAACGGTTACTGTCTGCAATAGTAAAACGAAAGACTTAGCCTCTCATGTTGCAAGAGCAGATATTTTGGTGGTTGCTATTGGAAAACCTGGCTTTATTCCAGGCGCGTGGATCAAACAAGGCGCAGTTGTCATTGATGTAGGCATTAACAGATTACCTAATGGTAAGTTAGCAGGCGATGTGCATTTTGAAAGCGCAAAAGAAAAGGCAGCATGGATCACGCCTGTTCCAGGCGGTGTTGGCCCTATGACGGTAGCCTGCTTGCTTGAAAATACACTAAAGTGCCTTGAAACCATTGAAAGCAAAATATGAGTTTGCCGCCCCATCCATGCTACAAACAAGATGAAAACCTAATCATTCATCTGCACGTACATCCTGGCAGTAAAAAAGATGAATGGGTAGGGCCGCATGGCAATGCCTTTAAAGTAAAAATAAAAGCCCCGCCGGTTGACGGCAAAGCAAACTTATACCTCATCGCATTACTAGCAGATCTGTTTGGTGTTAAAAAATCTGCTGTATTACTCAAACAAGGGCTTAGCTCAAAAGAGAAAACATTCCTTATTAAGCGACCTATGAAATTCCCACCAGATGTCGCGGTTTTGCTTGAGTAATAAAACAGATTGCGGTTTATCAACCTTCTGCTTTTTCTAAAGCACTAATGATACGTTTAATGCGCCCTTCGAGATCATCGGTTAAATCCCACTGAGAATGCGCAGGCAAAGCTGCCATACGATTTCGACCCAAAAGAAACAAGCCTTTTTGCACTTGCTTTGCATCTTCTAATGCGGATTTTAACGCCATAGTATTGACTTGCATAATGAAATCTACCCTTAAAAAAATTAAAAAAATACACCAATAAGATGCTTCGAATAAACACAACGAATTTATCTATCTATACTAAAGAAAAGCAATCGATTATTCATACAAATACTCATACAAAAAATATGTCACCTGAAAAATTTGTACTCATTTTAGAAGATAGCCCCGCCATTGCGAATCTTTTGGCGCGCTATCTTGAGGAAACGCATCAATTTACATGCAAAATTTTTGACACCTATAGTGAGGCAGGCGCTTTCTTAGCAAAAAAAGCACATCATAATATTATTGCAGCCATTGTTGATTTGCATTTACCGGACTGTACACCAGAAGAAGCGGTTAAACTCACCGTCACCAAACACATTCCCACCATTGTCTTTACAGGCAACGTTTCAAATAGCGTACGTGATCTTATTTTACAACATGGTGTAACAGACTACGTACTTAAATCAACCACCAATAGTATTCCGCATATTGGCAAAATGATAAAACGTCTTGAAGCCAATAAAGAAATTGGCGTTCTGATTGTAGATGACGCCCCTTCTACTCGAAAACTAGTTAGACTATTACTAGAAAGCCAATGTTTTATTGTGTATGAAACAGGTTATGGAAAAGAAGCGCGTGATTTATTAGAAAAAAATGAAAACATCAAAATTGTCATTGCAGACTACTTCGTACACGATATGACAGGCGCAGAATTAGTGCTTCAACTTCGTAGTAAATATGCGCTTGAAACATTAGGCATTATTGGTATGTCAACCTACGGCAGCCATCACATGAGTGCCGATATGATTAAATATGGCGCTGATGACTTCATCATTAAACCCTTTTTGCCAGAAGAGTTTATTTGTCGCGTTAATAGCATTGCAAACAGGCTTGAGCAATATCATTTTTTACAAAAGTTGAATCTTGAAAAAAAACAATATTTTAGGCATGATTGCGCATGATGTTAGAGGCCCACTTGGGGCAATAGATGGTGCCTGCCAGCTCCTCATTGGTAAATGACTATAACAAAGAAAAACAGCATTACTTTCTGCATAAAATACGCACCATTATTAAAGATCAACTCGTGCTATTAAGTGATTTACTCTATACCACCGCGATCGAAGAAGGTAAGTTATATATGGATTTTGCGTCAGATGATCTGATTGATCTCATTAATAATCGTATTGAATATTTTCAGTCGATTGCACATAACAAACAGTTGGAAATATTAAGTGAAATGAATTCGCTTCCTGCGTTCTTTTTTGATCGCAACAGGCTCAAACAAGTAATCGATAACTTAATAAGTAATGCGATTAAGTACTCGCCATTAGGCAGTAAAATTATCATACGTGTTGCTATGATTGACCATAATACGGTGGAAGTTTCAATTACGGATGAAGGGAAAGGCATTCCGCTGGAACAACAAAAGAAATTATTTAATCGCTTTCAAACCGTAGGCTCTAAAACAACCGCAGGCGAGGCCAGCGTGGGACTGGGTCTTTCTATTTGCAAATCAATCATTGACATGCATAACGGCACTATTGGAGTAGATACAACGCGCACGCAAGGAAGTCGTTTTTACTTTAGATTGAATATTAGTGAGTCACTCCAACAAACTGGCTAGATAGCTAGATAATAAAAAAGTTGGGGAATATAAAAAGCACTGCTCACATAAAACGAGTTCCGAATGAATACAAACAATATTAATGATAAAACTGTTATTACCCCTCCTGCTACCGAAAACGTTTCAACTGAAAAAAATTCAGTTGAATTTTCTGAACAATTAAGCGCACATTGGGGCAAAATAGAAACGATTCCTATTACAGAACGCGCCAAATGTCGTAGCACTGAAAATATGCGTAAAAAAAGTGATGATACGCTTCTATTGCGTGTAGCAAAAAGTCTTACCAGTTTAGAAGAACATCATTACCAGCATTATACTCGCGGACAACTTATGCGCCTGTTTTCAAAACCTGACCATCATTTTGTGCTAACAGAAGACGCCCTCAATAATCTATTAGGCACTAATGAAAAACTCACGTTTAGCGAACTACATGAGTTTTATATTCCTCTCATAGAACAGCTTTCTGCTAAAGCAACAGAGCACCTCACAACCTACCCTGAACAAACTTTTATGATTGGTATTGCAGGCAGCGTTGCTGTGGGAAAAAGCACAACAGCACGTGTTATTCACGCACTGCTTGCCAAGCAATTTGAGCGCGTAAGTTTAGTATCAACTGATAATTTTATTTATCCTAATAAGCATCTAGAAGCACACGAAATAATGCACCGAAAAGGTTTTCCTGAGAGCTTTAATCAAGAGGCTATGTTAACTTTTTTTGAGCAGCTAAAAAACAATCAAGACTCTATTGAAATACCGATATACGATCATATTTCCTACGATATCTTACAAGATAAAACCCAAATTATTTCTCACCCACAAGTGATGGTGCTTGAAGGCTTAAACGTGTTACAACCCTACAACGTCATAGAAGATGATATTGAAACAACCCACCATTTTTCTGAACATCTTCATTTTTCTATTTATGTTGATGCGCCAAGCCATGATATTAAAGAATGGTACATTCAACGTTTTCTAGCCTTTAGAAACAGTAGTTTTCCGCATACTAGTAGCCGATGGCAACATTATGCAACCTTAACCGAAGAAGCAGCCACCGCTAAGGCCGGCGAAATATGGGATGCAATTAATGGCTTAAACTTGCAAGAACACATTGAACCTTCCAAAATACACGCAGATTTAATTATTGAAAAAGCGGCCGATCATTCTGTTCTGGGCGTGAAGCTCAAATAATTAATCATCATCATTAAAACTCATTTTTAGAAAAGCTGTCGTACAGAGCAATCTACTTGCTCTGTTAAATCTTAGGTTAATGAATTATGCCACCCCTTAAAATCACGCTTGCTCAAATTAATTTTACGATAGGCGATATTGAAAATAATATCGTGCGCATGGCGGCGGCTGCAAATGAAGCATTAGCAAAACAGGCGGATATGATTGTTTTTTCTGAGCTGTGTGTTACGGGTTATTATCCAGCAGACTTACTTAATGAGCCTGATTTTCAGCATAAAATCGAAGCGGGCATTCAAAAAATCTTAAACTTAACGTTGCTGACAAAAAATCTATACTGGGTGATCGGTACGCCCATTCGTCCTTCACAATTTCAAAAAAAACAACCTCACATAAAACAGCCTCAAAAAAAACAGCACAATGGTTTACTCGTTATCGTGAATGGTACGATCGTATTATCTTATGCAAAACAGCTTTTACCAGACTACGACATTTTCAATGAACACCGGCATTTTGAGCCTGGCTTAGAAACAGGAAAAATTCTAACGATTAAAAATCATCGCCTTGGTTTTCTAATCTGTGAAGATAGCTGGAATGATGATGAGCAATCCTATGCGATTAACCCCCTAAAACAGCTTGCCGAAAAAAAACCGGCGCTTATTATCTCTATCAATGCTAGCCCCTCAAACTTAGGAAAACGCGAACAACGTCATACCCTTTTTTCTGCAGCAAGTACACGCTACCAAGTGCCCATTATATTTGTTAATCAAATAGGCGGGCATGATCAAATTGTTTTTGATGGTGCTTCTTTTATCGTTACACCAGAAAAAGGGGTTGTCGTAGAGGCAAAATCATTTGAAGAAGACCTGCTAACTGTACAATTTGATCAAGATGCCCCCTTACTTTTCAGTATGTTCAGCACAAATGACAAGAAACAAGAAAAACGCCCTGAACTGAATATGTCGACAATGGAATTTTACCGTCGCCAGATTGTGTTAGGCCTGCGTGATTATGTGAGACGCTGTGGGTTTCAGCGTGTCATTGTTGGCTCATCAGGGGGAATCGACAGCGCGCTTACTTTAGCGCTTGCGACAGAAGCATTAGGAGCTGATAACGTCGCAGGCATTACGATGCCTTCTTGTTTTTCGAGTTTAGGCAGTGTGAGTGACTCAGCAAACTTGTGCCGCAATCTTGGTATTAAACTATATGAACATCCAATCAATGCGCTGGTTGATCAATACCAGCAAAGCTTTACAGAAGCATTTGAAAAGCCGCTGCAAGGCATTGCACTTGAAAACTTACAAGCCAGAATACGCGGCACAATTTTAATGGCCTATTCAAATAGTTTTGGGCATTTACTATTAACAACGGGCAATAAAAGTGAGCTTTCTGTGGGTTATTGCACACTATATGGCGATACTAATGGTGGGCTTGGGCTTATTGGCGACTTATATAAAACCGAAATTTTTGCCTTATCTTTGTATCTTAACCAACAAAACGGACGTGAGCTTATTCCTATCTCGATTATTGAAAAACCGCCTTCCGCTGAATTAGCGCCTGATCAGAAAGATAGCGATAGCCTGCCGCCCTACCCTATATTAGATGCCCTGCTTAAAATCTTAATAGAGGGTGACTGCCTCTTAGTTAATGAAAAAAGTGATGAAAAAACAGAAGCCTTAAAAGTATTCGATGCGCTATCACTTACATCAGAAGGACAAGCGCTCATTGTGAAAATTAAGACATTAATTGCCCGTAATGAATACAAACGTCGGCAGACGCCACCCATTTTAAAATTACGCGCACGTGCTTTTGGGTTAGGGCGACAAATGCCGATTAGCGCTAAATACACTTTTTAGAAAAGTGCAAAAAATTAAATAAGCCAGTAAAATGCGCCTTGTTTTTAATTCCTAGGCCTTACGCAAATTTAATGAGACTTAATATATGAATACAATATCCCCCTCTAAAAGCCCAAAACGCAAAACATTTGCTTTGATTATCTTAGATGGCTGGGGATATCGCGAAGAAACAGATCACAATGCCATTTATCACGCTAACACCCCGATTTGGGATGGGCTATTACAACACTATCCCCACACGTTAATTTCAGCCTCTGGTGAAGATGTCGGTTTACCTGCCGGTCAAATGGGTAACTCTGAAGTAGGTCATTTAAACTTAGGCGCAGGACGTGTGGTTTACCAAGATTTTACGCGCATTAATCAGGCGATGCGCACAGGCGAATTTGAACAAAACACAATCATTAACAATGCAATTAATAATGTGATTGAACAGGATAAAGCACTACATATTTTTGGGCTTATCTCACAAGGCGGCGTGCATGCTCACGAAGATCATATTATAAGCCTTATTAAACTGGCCGCCCAAAAAGGCGCTAAAAAAGTATATTTGCATGCCTTTGTTGATGGTCGTGATACACCCCCACAAAGTGCTGAGCCGTCACTAAGAAAATTTGAAGCACTCTATAGTGAACTGAAAATTGGTCAAATTATTACAGTAAGCGGACGTTATTATGCAATGGATCGTGATCAACGATGGAACAGAGTGGAACCTGTGTATCGGCTTATTACCGAAGGTATTGCTGACTATATGGCAACTGATCCATTAATCGCGTTAAGTGATGCTTATGCCAGAGGTGAAACAGATGAGTTTCATAAACCGACGCTGATCTTAAGAGATGGCGAGACTCAACCCGTTACGCTTGCATCAGGCGATAGCATTATTTTTATGAATTTTCGAGCGGATAGAGCAAGACAATTAACACAATGTTTTGTAGATGATGCTTTTACCGGTTTTAAAAGACATAAAAAAGTTAGTCTTAAATTTTTTGTCACGCTGACGCAATACGCAGAAAGCTTAAAAACACAGATTGCCTTTCTGCCCAGCAGCCTTAAAAATGGTTTAAGTGAAACTTTGTCTTCTCTTGGCAAAACGCAGCTTAAAATAGCTGAAACCGAAAAATATGCACACGTTACTTTCTTTTTTAATGGTGGAAAAGAAATGCCTTTCACAGGAGAAGATCGTATCTTGATTCCTTCGCCTAATATTGCAACTTACGACTTACAACCTGAAATGAGCGCTTTTGAATTGACTGATAAATTCATTGAAGCGATTAAATCAAATACGTATGATTGCATCATTGTTAACTTTGCTAATGGGGATATGGTGGGTCACACAGGAAAGTTTGAAGCGGCTATTAAAGCGGTCGAAGCTTTGGATATTTGTCTTGGTAAAATAACAGAAACTTTGCTGACGGAAGGCGGCGAATGCCTTATTACAGCAGATCATGGTAATGTTGAACAAATGATTGATTATGTCTCCCATCAACCCCATACCCAACATACTTGCGAATTAGTGCCTTTAGTGCTTGTGAGTAAAAAACGGGCAGAATTTTTGGGAAGAGGTATACTTTCGGATGTAGCGCCTACACTGTTAAGTATGATGGGAATCACCCCATCCCATGAAATGACCGGGAAAATCTTACTAAAATAGGCTAACACCTGAATAGGACTTATGCATTTGCGTAAATCCCACTGAACTTTGATCTATCGCTTTTGGTGAACAGAACATGGACGTCTCTCCCACAAAAATGTTTGAAATTGAAAGAGTAAATCCACTTTGCGCGGCAAGCATCTCTTGCGTGTCTTATATAAGTGTGGGATTGCAAAAAGCAAGGCTTAATGATCGTCTTATTTATATGCTTTTAAGCTTTGCGCTGTTCTTGCCTCCATTGATTGGCTACGCCAATACAGGGACATCAGAAGAATCCTCTGCGCCCGTTGAGTTTAGTGAAGATAACCTGATTTCAGCTCGCAATAAAATTGCAGATATTCAAACAAAAATTACCGAAGCTGAAAGCCGAAAACAAGCGCAAAAAAAAGCAATTACCCTCAATCAAAAAGCGCTTCAGCAAAGTCGTCTATTGATTGCTAAAACAGATGTGGCAATTACACAACTCGTTGATCAGCATGCTAGAACAACGCAAGATCTCGAATCAGCACAACTTTCATATGATGCCTTATATCAAAGCTTACTTGTTCAAGTGCGACAGACTTATCAAATGGGCAAGTGGAGTCAGGTTAAACTTATTTTTAACCAAGAAAATATCCAAGATGCAGAGCGTTACAAAGTGTTTCAGCAGTATTTTCATAAGGCGAGCATCAGCAAGTTAAATCAACTTTCTACGCTTGAAAATAAGCTACTAGAGCTAGATGAAACGCTGAAAAAAGAAAGTGCAGCGCTCGCCCTTATTCAAGGTGAACAGCAAAAAAACACGCTCGAACAAGAAAAAACCCTTGCTCAAAATAAAAAAATGATTGAGGCGCTCAATAATGCCTTAAATGAGATGAATCAATCTTTAATTACGCTCCAACAAGAGGAGGAAAATATTGATCAGCTGTTAAAAAGAGCCGCTCGAATTGAAAGCTTAAAACACTCTTTTACCGCCCAAAAAGGCAAATTATTATGGCCATTAGAAGATGAGTTAGCAGAAAACTCTTTTAATCATTTAGAAGAAGCCATTATCAATACACAAGGCAAAGGCATTGTGATTGAAGGCGAACCGCATTCACGTGTAAAGGCAATTCACGAAGGAAAAGTTGTTTTTTCTAGCTGGCTAAGAGGCTTTGGCCAGATGCTCATTATCGATCATGGCGAAGGCTTTCTAAGTTTATACGGACAAAACGAAACGTTACTTAAAAGAGAAGGTGAATGGGTATTAACCGGAGAAACCATTGCAATACTCGGAAATGAAAGTAGAACGCCCACAGGAGGGCTATATTTTGAAATTAGACAAAATGGAAAAGCAAAAAACCCACTGAACTGGATAGCTAAACGATAAACACTCGCATAGACTTATGTCTCAGCTTTTTTAATTATTTCATTTCACAGTCTTGCACCAAATAACATGATGCGTTACAGCAAAATAGGAGATTTACATGCAAGGTGAACTAACCTCTAGCAAATTAATACAGAAGAAAAAAAATTATTTTCTTACCTCTCGCGCCACTTTTCTTACCTCATGCGCCATAGTGACATCACTCTGTACCGCACCTACATTATTATTTGCAGCGCCTAACGATACACCCACTAAACCTGTCCTAAAAACAGAACAGCCCAAAGCCTCACCGTTTCCACCGGCTACTTTACCAATTGAAGAAATTCGTACCTTTGTAGATATATTTGATCGTATTAAGCAGGCCTATGTTGAACCTGTTGACGATAAAACATTGCTCAATAATGCAATAAAAGGAATGCTCTCTGAACTTGATCCTCACTCCGCCTATCTTGATCCGGAAGCATTTTCTGATCTTGAAGTAAATACAACCGGTGAGTTTGGTGGCTTGGGTATTGAGGTAGGTTTAGAGGGTGGTTTTATCAAAGTAATCACCCCTATTGATGATACACCAGCACAAAAAGCGGGCATTCAGACAGGTGATTTGATTATTAAATTAAACAATAAACCTATCAAAGGAATGTCGCTTGAAGAAGCTGTGAATATGATGCGCGGCAAGCCAGGAACCGACATTGAAATTACCGTGATGAGACAGGCTGTTAATCATCCCTTGGCCTTCAAATTAAAACGCGCTGTTATTCAAGTTAAAAGTGTTAAACAAAGCATCCTTGAGCCGGGCTATGGTTATATCAGGCTTGCACAATTCCAGCTAAATACGGGCAATGAGCTTGCCAATGCACTCGCTAAAGTTAAAAAAGAAACGGTACTAAAAGGCATTATTCTTGATCTTAGAAATAATCCTGGCGGCATATTGCAGTCTGCGGTAGATGTGGTAGATGCCTTTATTAATAAAGGGCTTGTGGTTTATACACAAGGTCGTATTAAAAATGCGGAAGCACGTTATGAAGCCACGGATGGTGATCTCATTAATGGTATTCCCATGATTGTCCTGATCAACTCAGGTTCTGCTTCTGCCTCAGAAATTGTGGCAGGCGCCCTACAGGATCATAAGCGCGCGGTTGTCATAGGCACACGCAGCTTTGGTAAGGGCTCTGTACAAACGGTCTTACCAATTGGTAATGATCGTGCCCTTAAACTAACAACGGCAAGATATTACACGCCCAATGGTCGGTCTATTCAAGCGCAAGGCATTATGCCAGATATTGTTGTTGAAACCGCCAAATTGACCGAT
This sequence comes from Klebsiella pneumoniae, assembly GCA_945860125.1. GTDB lineage: Bacteria > Pseudomonadota > Gammaproteobacteria > Pseudomonadales > CAMAPQ01 > CAMAPQ01. The sequence continues at coordinate 4,567 of CAMAPQ010000019.1, read as the reverse complement.
GTAGGTAATGATAATGTTTCTTACCGAGAGTCAGACTTAACTCGTCACCTTATTAATGAAAGCGGCGAAAACACTGAAGACGCGGTAAAGAATAACGCGGGTAAGGATAGTAAAGGGACTCAAACCAACAACGAGAAAGAAAAAAATAGCACGGGCAAAAAATCGTTGGCAGAAGAAGACTATCAATTATATGAAGCCTTAAGCTTATTAAAAGGGATCACCTTATCTTATAAAAAGTAATTATACCCTTCGTACTTGACTCTATCACACTTGAACACGCGGCATTGTTGGCAGCTCTCACAGTGATTCCAATAACGAAGGGTATAGAAAGCAGGTGATCCGCCCAGTACGAAGGGTATAGAAATAAAAAACCCCCTTGTTTTCACAAGGGGGTCAATGTCAGAAGCTTATAAACGTTAGCATCCCTTTTATTTTTATTTTGTTATTTTTCTTATTTCTCACTACCGCCCTTTTATTTCTGATCGTCTTCTTCTTATTCTTCCCATTTTATTTTGTGCTTATTTTTATTTTTTATTCTGTCTTCCCTCAGGCATGCAGTGATTTTATACAGTATATCAAAAGGCATCCACTTATTTTTTGTTATGTTTTATTGCAATCATCTCTTTACTTAAAACACACCATTTTTTCTAGTGCTTCCCCCATAAAAAAACCGCCCGAAGGCGGCTTCTCACTGATAAAAAATGATTAAAATCAGCTACTTAAAACGTTATTGAATCTCGTTCTGCATCCTTCATCACTCGTTGGTTTATCACTAGGCGCGGTGGTTAAACCAGACGTACTGGTCCAGTTTTCAAGTTTGTCACCAAAGTCAAAACGAAAGACTTTTTTACTGTCTTTATTACCAGCACTTTTGATAATTGCTTCATAAGGTTGGCCATTATCGGTGATTTTAAGTGAGAGCAATGTTGCGTAATCACCAAACTTCTTCCAGCTACCTTTTACATAGGCGCCACGTGTATCACCATCATCTAAGTCACTATCGCTAGTGCTATTAGGTAGTTTTGAAGCATCACCTTCAATGTAACGAATACAAGCTGTTAAGGCGCCTGAAGTTGCACCTGCCGCCCCACCAAAATAAAGCTCAAGCCGGGCATGTTTATTTTTAGAAGAATCAGCATTATCAGGATCGTCCACCAAGATGCTTTTCCCTGTAAGACTCGTTAACAGCGTTGCACTATCGGCAATCACAGCCAAGCCCTTAACTGTTTCAATATTACTAAAATCCTGATTTTCAACCAAAGAGGCGACATCAAAAGCAGGTTTTTGTAGCTCAACAAGCAGTTGATCTAACTTGGTATTATCCATGAGTAGGCTGGTATAGCTTGTAATTGAAGCATCTTCTTGTCCTTTCACTTCTTCCAATGCTTTTTGTAGCAATACTTCGATTGATCTCACCCCAGAGCTTGCTTCTAGAACAGAAACATTCCCTCCAGCGGTATCAAAAACAGTATTAATAGACTCAGCAATACTCTTTGCTAACTCAACAGCACGTGCCGCACCTGTATCACTTTGCGGTACAATCCCACCCCCTGCGGTAATACGAGCGGGTAATGTTAATTCAGCATTACCATATTCAATAATCACTTTATCTTCAGCTTTTTCTAACACTTTAGAAAGCAAAGCAGAGTCTGTTAGCGTTGTGTATAAATCAGTTGAATTGTTATCCAGCATAACGTTCGCTAAAGCTTGATAAACAAGCCCTGTTGCGTTATCTGCACTATCTTCTTCGCCCATGTCGGTATATTGATCTTCCAGTTGATCGGCAAGATATTTACTAACAGAGTGAATGAGAATGGCTTTTTTAAGTAAAATCTCATCTACATTGGCGCTACCATCACTTGCTGAATCTAAATAATCTATTTTAAGATCAGCCTCTGTGACACTAAGCGCGCTCATTAGTTCTTGTCTTTTTGCAGCCGTATCCGCATGCGTTAATATTGTCGTTATAGGTGTTATAACGGTACCTGATACACCCTGCCCATTTTGCACATCAACCCGCGTACTAATCTGCCCCACAAACGGCTCATTCGTTTGTGCATCGTAACCACCTTTAATACGAATCACGGCATTTTTTGCTGAAATTGCGGTGGTGAATGAAAACTTACCGTCATTATCTGTGGTGGTCGTGGGCTCCCATGAATCACACTGATCATTTTCATTGGTATCCATACACACGGTTGCATTGGCAAGATAACCATCTATACCGACACCACTAATGGTAGAGGTATTGTTATTGACAGAGCCCTCATCCTGCCCTGTTCCACCACAAGAAACTAAAAACAAAGAACTCAAAATCACTGCCATTTTGGAACGTACTGGTTTCATAAACGATTTACCTCAGTCGATACTTAAATTAATGCCTTTTTATCTTAAAATCTCTGCTCAAACCCAACGTTGAAACCCAAAGCTCTTGGCACGCTGGATCCATCGACTGTGGTGCTTTGCAGGCCATAGGCAACATCCATGTTAACAATCCCTAACAATGTCGTTCCTAATCCCAATTGACTTAACTTCTCTCCTGCTAAATTGGCACGATATCCCACACGCCAGGCGGGTATCCAGCGCATAGAAGGCGTATGTGTTGTTGAGAGTGAAAAATATTGAACTTCATCTCCGACGGGATCGTTGTATTTCGCAAGATCCGCAGATGAAGTCAAAGACCAATTAGAGGTAACAAGCAAAGAGGCATCTACCGTACTAATTGCACTCATTTCATGTTCTTCATTGGCTTTAATTCGCCCTGAATTCACATTTGTTTGCGCAACATAGCAATTATCTCGTGCAGTACTGGTTAAGGTTTCACAGCTCAGCCCCACAGCGCCATAGGCAAAAGAGGGTTGATTAATATTGGATAGGGTCAAACCCACTTGATATCTAGATGCCTGCCAAATTACACCTGCATCCAAACCAGCGGCCGTCGTTGCTGTTTCATTTTTATCGTATTCATCTTTAACGATATCAGAAACCTCATTATCACCAATCGTATCAAAGCCAATAATCTGTTTGCTTAATTTCATGCTGTAAACATTTAAGCGTGAACCGGCAAGTAATTTTCCTTGGAATTTCCCTGACCTTTGCTCCCAAACAGGTCGGCTATAACCCAAGCCGATACGCGTCATAGAAGCGCCCTTGAGATAAAGCGCAGAACTTGTTTGGAAATCAACATCCGAGCCATTAAAAGCAAAGGAAAGAGGAGAATCCAACACACTACCCTTTGCCAAAAAATCCAAAGAAGCATCAAGACTTACTGTCCCACGCAAAAGCTCTGATCTAAAAACAATGGGTAGACCAGGAACACGCACATCACCGCCAAAACGAAAATAGCCGGCATTGCCCATTGAAACTAAAACAGCATTAAAACGATCAACGGTAGAATCAGCATCCTGTAACGTTACATTGCCTTCGTCCAATAAATCTAAAACATCATCTAGCTCATCTTGAAAATTATCAATGTCGCCATATTCGATATTAAAACCAGCAGAACCAAGAAACGCCATCCGAAATTTATCGCCTTTTGCCAAAACTAATTCTTGAGCGGCAGGGTTATTACTAACAGATAAAAGATGATGCGCAACACTTGAATGCCCCATGGTTGATGAGGTACCAGAAGAATAAAAATTAGGGGAGGCCCAGGCTATAAGCGGAGATAAAAAACCTAAAATAACCAGCGGTATTTTTTTTGTGTGCATGCCAATCGTCCTATTAATCATTAACGAAATAACTGAATAGGGAAAAACAGCGCAAGCAAAAGTATGCGTTTATTTTTCACCCTACCTTTTAGGCTAGGATAAAAAAAAACGACATACCAAGGTATTATTGCGTTTTTTATTTTTTTGTATAAAAAGCTTTCTAGATCAAACAAAATCAATTAAAAAAACCGTCAAATAATTGGCTTTTTTAATTATTTATAAGAGAGAAAATTTGACGACTTAGCAAAGAAAAAAGCAATCATAAATCAAATATAATCATGAGCGTACTCTTGATGCTATTAATATATTTATCCTCTAATCTGCCCTGCTTTTTGCTTATACGTAAAACATCAATTGCCCGTAGCTGCTTAAGATTCACATGTCTATTTTTATCGAGGCCATTTTTTTTTGTGGGCGTAATATTTACTGCAAAAGGCCATTCTTTATGACTAGGAAGTAAAGGCGCCACAATAAGCGTTTTAGACTGTGCATTAACTAAATCACTTTGAATAATTACACACGGCCTCAATTTTTGAGTTTCAGCACCCTTAGTTGGTTCTAAATCAACCCAATAAATATCAAGTTGTTTGAAATCAATCATTCTTTAAACCATCAGATAAGCTGTTATCCCATATTTGTAGCTCCTCTTGATACGCCATATCTGCCTCTTCTTTATTTGCTTTGACGAATTTGCTGATTAGGGTTTCTTTACGTGCCTGCGTTAACAGGGCATTAATGTAAGCGCTACGATTATCGCAAGCCACGGTATTGAGAAAGTCGTAATTATCATTCTCAATAGTAATAGTTGTTCTATACGTCATCTGAATACCCTCATACGATTAGCTCATACTATTAAT
>CAMAPQ010000018.1 GCA_945860125.1 Klebsiella pneumoniae | reverse complement strand
TCTAACCTTTTAATATCCAAGCCTTCCATGCGCCTCTCCCGTTTTCAGCAGCAATCATAAATGCCAAGCATAAAACCGTGAAGATACCACTAACGTTACATATTTAAAATAAAAGATGGCAATTTAAGGGGCGCTCAATGTGGGTTTAAATACCCCAATGAAATAGGACCGGGAGTGTACGATATCCATTCACCACGCATTCCAACCGTACAGGAAATATCACATCTTACTGAGAAAGCAGCCAGTGTTGTACCGCTCGAAAATCTATGGGTTAATCCTGATTGTGGGCTTAAAACACGTGCATGGCCTGAAACTGAAGCGGCACTCATCAACATGATGACGGCGACTAAAAAACTACGACAAACATTGAGGAAAAATAGTTAGTTTTTTGATTGTCGTTACACACAGACTGAAAAGTGATCTGCTCTGAATAATTCTGAATAATTCTGAATAATAAAGGGGCTGATCATCATGCAGAACTTCTTTGCAAAGCAAATAATTTTAAGTTTTTCTTCACAAAAAACTGTCCCTAGAAGGGTTTATCATCGTAACATTTGTCGATACATTCTTTTAACATCAAACTCTGTCAACCAAAAAGAAGTATGCGCTAACTGCCTAAATTCTTTTGTCACAGGTTTAAAAGGAGGCGCTGCCCAAAAGAAAAAAACAAATACAATTAAAAAAGAACCACTACTGATAGGATTACCTAAATCTAAAGGCTTAAGGGCTGTACCAAAAGATTTTTTTATTCTCGCCCCGGTTAAATCTACAGAATAAAGTTCATCTAGCAATAAATGCGTAAGATAACCAATCAACAGCATTCCTGCTAAAAACCAACTCAGTAACGCGTCATACCATAAATGAAAGAGCGTTGATGCCGTAACGCACAACGTCACAGCTGCAATCTGCGAATGAAAAATGCCACGGTGCACCGTAAAATGTAAAAAGATTTCCATCAAAATAAAACGCACACTGATAAAAGCGGCTAGACACATTCCCCACAAAACAATAAGCGAGAGCTGTTCAGACCAAAACAATAAAACGCAAGCAATCGAAAATATTCCTAACAAAGAGAAAATAAGGCGAACAGCGGCTGAATTATCAGAGTCAATATCAGGCAAAATGCCGCCGATTACACCTAAAAACCAGGCATAAAACATTTCTTTAAAACCAACCACGCCTGCTTTATAAGCCATCGAAACAACGGCGCCAGAAACAATACTTGCGATCGTAAGGTGTGTATTAAAGTTTGCCATAAAGAAAACAAATCCTTGTCATATTTATTTTATTTCCAAAATTGATAGCACTCACAAAAATGCTTCTGCAAAATATAATAAATAGTACAACACGCAAAGATAATAAGGCACAGTTAATCTAGAACTCAAATGAGTTTCTACTATTTTAGGACTTACGCAAAATTGTTCTAGCAAGGCGCCCTGATGAAGACAGTACAAATCGTACGGCAAAGCGTGACAACGAAGCGGGACAGCTTTGCATAAGTCCTATATTTCAATATTTTATGATAGACTCGCCAACAATTTATAGCACCTACAAGCTTATTATTTAAGGGGTTCTTATGTCTTATGAAAAAATGACGAGCAAGAAGTCGTGCGAAACAGCGCTACTGCCTTTATTGATTGAACCTAAAATGCTTTCTGAGCACTTAAAAAATCCCAACATCCTCATTTTTGATCTCTCGCAATCTCAAACTTTTGCCCGTGCGCATGTACCAGGCGCAATTCATTTGCCCTATACCCGCTTAATTCATGGCCAACCCCCTGCAGCAGGGTTACTCCCACCGATACAACAGCTTGAGACTTTATTTAGCGATCTAGGCTTAAGCGAAGAAAAACACGTAATTGCTTATGATGATGAAGGCGGTGGTTGGGCAGGAAGATTAATTTGGACATTAGATGTGCTGGGACACAAAAATTATTCTTATCTCAATGGTGGAATTCATGCCTGGCTGGGTGATGATTTACTCACCTCCAAAGAAATTACGGTACCCACCCCACTGGAGACCATGAGATCTTTTACATTACACGCTGAGTATATGGTCGAAGCACAATGGCTAAATGAGCATCTTGATGATAGCAACCTTGTAATATGGGATGCACGTTCACAAGCTGAATTTTTAGGCTTACGTGTCTATGCAGAACGTGGCGGCCACATTCCTGGCGCTAAAAACTATGACTGGGTTTTAGCCATGGATCGTCACCATGGATTAAGACTGCGTGACCTACATCTGATCGAAGCTGAACTCGCTGCTATCGGTATTAAGGGTGATAAGACAGTCGTTACACATTGTCAAACACATCATCGTTCTGGACTGACGTATCTCATTGGTAAAATACTAGGCTGGCCACATATTAAAGCCTACCCTGGCTCTTGGTCTGAGTGGGGAAATACATCTTCCTTACCAGTACAAATCAGTGATGAAACAGGGCTACCTTCTGCGGCAGTTAACCAATAACCAATAACCAATAACCAATAACTAGGTTTTTTTATGCCTTTAAGTGAGCGACTTTTTTTAATATTTCAAAAGATTATTCCTCAGGCAATGCTTTCACGTTTGCTGGGAAAAGTTGCAGAAAACGAAACGGTCTTTTTAAAAGATGCACTGATTAAGCTTTTTATTGCAAGCTATCGTATCCCTGTCAATGAAGCGCAAGAAGAAGATTTAAAAAAATATAACCATTTTAATGCTTTTTTTACGCGCGCGTTAAAAGCAGAACTCAGGCCGATTGATGCAAATAGACACGCCATCGTATCGCCTGCCGATGGAACAATTGCTCAAATAGGAAAAGTTGAAGAAGATCGTTTTATTCAAGCGAAAAAATTTACCTATTCACTGCTGTCTATTCTTGGCAATAGGAAAGATTGGGCGAATATGTTTAATAATGCGCCCTTTATTAATATCTATCTTGCCCCTTATAACTATCATCGTGTACATATGCCGATTAATGGAAAAGTGTTAGAAACGCTATATATGCCCGGCAAGGTTTTCTCAGTTAATGCCCTAACAACACATAATATTCCAGGTCTTTATGCGCAGAATGAACGTCTGCTGTGCTTAATTGAAACAGAAGACTTAGGCTACGTGATGATGGTGCTTGTGGGGGCTTTATTTGTTGCAGGAATTGAAACCGTATTCTCCGGCAATATTGGCCCTTCGTCTTTACCTATACACCATAAATTTGCAACGCCTGTCTCTTTGAAAAAAGGCGATGAGTTTGGTCGTTTTAAATATGGCTCAACCGTTATTTTATTTTTTCAGCAAGATAAAGTAACGCTTAGCGAAACATTACATGAAATGGGAACAGTATTAGTTGGCCAACCCATTGGTATGGTTAACTAATATACCCTTCGTACTTGAAAACACAGCATTGTTGGCTTCAGGCCTAAATCAGGCGTGTTTTTCTGACATTAAATTAATTGTCTTTTTGAGTATTGCGATTAACTCATGGGCTTCTTGTAGCTCATGCGCTAAATTCCTGCTACTTAGCACAGAACTTGGCCCCATTTTTTTAATGGAAGCTTTGGCTTTATTTTTCACTTGATTACTTCTAACAGTTTTAGCCACCACTCTAGAAACAGCCTGTTTCAATGCCGATTTCTTCGAGGGCTTTAGTTTAGCTACTTTAACAATCTTCATAACTGTTTTTCTAGGTACAGATGACTCAACATTTTTACCGGTTGTTTTTTTAACCGTTGTTGCGCGATATTCTTTTAACCATTTATTTAAAGTGGGAATAGGTATATTCAGATACTTTGACACATCTACTATTTTGCCGCCCTGCTCATCAACTGATTTTACTGCTTTTAATTTAAAATCCGCTGTATAGGTTTTTCTTTCTCTGGACATACTGAACATCCTCATGCCATCTCATTTTTATTCTTATTAAGAAGAAGTGTAGATGCAAGAAATAAAATCAGCAAACAAGCGCTTTTAGACTTCTTCCATTTTTTTTAAAAAATCTAAAAAGTCTCTAGCTCTCAGGCTAAAAAACTAATCTACACTTGAAAAAGCAACCAATCTTTCTTTCATATAAGAAAAAAATTAGAGTAAAAAAGAGAATATAGTCATGCTGCAAAACTTAAAAAATAAATCGTTAATTATTAATCAAATTATCGTTTTGATTGCCTTAATAATGCTAGGCACCATAGGTTTTTTATCCTTAAGCGCAATGAAAGAAGCGGCTGACCAAATGGGGCAAGGCAAAGATGTCGTAGCGGACATCCTCCCGCCCCCTTTGTATCTTATTGAAGCACAACTTATTAGCTATGATTTACTAACAGTAAGCATGGCCGAGCGCCAACCTCTTATTGATAAACTGAAAAGCCTCAAAAATGATTACGACAGCCGTAACGAATACTGGACAGCTAGCAGCCTTGATCATGAACTGAAAACCAGCTTAATGGGTGAACAGCGCAAACATGCTGACTTATTCTGGCGTGAAGCATTGGAAAAATTTATTCCGGCTATTAAAGAAAATCAAGAAGAAGCAGCCAAATTTTCAATGCAGACTCTCCGTAAGCATTATGAAGCACATCGCCAAGGTGTCGTTTTAACCGTAATCAGTGGCAATAAATATGCAAGTGAGAAACTTGGGCTACTAACACAGACAGAAAAGTCTAGCTACTTACAGCTAGGTCTTGCAGTCGTGTTTGGCTGCGCCTTGGTGTTACTATTTTCTGTACCCACCATCAATCGTATTTATCGTAGCCTGCATGAAGCAGAAGAAGCAGCTTCAGCAATTTATGATGGCGACTTGTCTTATGTTATGCCGGTTGCGAACAATAATGAAGTGGGCGAATTATTAAAGAAAATATCAGCCATGCGCAATAACTTAAGAGAGATTGTTATAACCTTATACCAAAATGTTGAAACAGTAACTCAAGCAGCAGGAGAACTTGTCTGTACAGCCAATAACAGCTCAGAAGTTAGTAGTACTCAATCTGATGCGGCCTCATCTATTGCTGCTGCTATTGAAGAATTATCTGTCTCTATCAACCAGGTTGAAACACATGCAAGAGAAGCGCGTGAGGTTACACAAGCCTCCGGCAGAGAATCAGCAGAAGGTGGACGAATCATTAATAGTGCAACAGATGAAATGCGTTTAATTTCCAGCGCAGTGAAGGATGCAGCAAAAACCGTTGGCGAATTGGAAGGTTTTTCTGGTCAAATTTCAAGTATTGTTAATGTTATTAAGGGCATCGCCGATCAAACGAATCTTCTTGCACTGAATGCTGCAATTGAAGCAGCACGTGCCGGTGAACAAGGCCGTGGTTTTGCTGTCGTTGCTGATGAAGTGCGCACGCTCGCTAATCGTACTGCTAAATCAACGCAAGAAATTACCAGCATGATTTGTAAAATTCAGCAAGGCGTTCAACGTGCCGTGCAAGAGATGGAGTCTGGCGTGCGACTCGTCAATGAGGGCGTGAACCTTGCCACTAAAGCAGGAAACTCTGTCACTGCCATTCAAAAAAGTAATCAGCACGTTATTATCACCATGGATGAAATTGCTTTTGCACTAAAAGAACAGGTATCTGCTACCCGTGAAATCTCAAACAAAATAGAACATATTGCTGATGGGGCTGAAGAAAATAGCATTACAGTCGCTCAAACAGCCACTTCTGCTTATAAGTTAGAAGAGCTTGCAAAGCAGTTAAACCATTTAGCGAGTAAGTTTAAAATCGCATAAGCACAAAAATAAAAAAGAATGCCCGTTATTAAATATCCCAATACAGCTGTATATCTTGCAATAAAAAGCTATCTATCTGCCATTCTCAATAGCTATAGCGAGCTTTTTTTTATACGCGGAGAAATAAGTGGCTTATTAATATTTTTTATAGGTTTGCTCAATTATAACGCTGCACTTTGCGGGTTATTTTCTACCATTGTTGCCTATGCTTTTGCTCATTTAATTGGCTTTAATAAAAATTTTTTGAACTCAGGCTATTACACTTATAACCCTCTATTGGTTGGTTTAGCGATTGGTCATTTATTTCAATTATCATGGCTAACATTTGGCTTATTGGCTGGATGCAGTATCTTAGCTTTTGTGCTCACTGTTTTTCTTAGTGCGACTTTTCAATACTATCTAAGGCTACAAGTTCTCAGCATTCCTTTTGTGATTGTCACAAGCATTATCTATCTTGCCACGGCACGATTTTCTAATTTATATACAGCCAATTTATATATTTCAATAGACTCTTTTCAAGAGCTTATTTTTTTACCTGAGTACATGAATGCTTTTTTTAAAGCGGTAGGCTCAATTATTTTTATGCCCAACGCACTTGCGGGTGCTTTAATTTCAATTATTATTTTGTTTAGATCACGCATTATTTTTCTTTTAGCTCTCTTTGGTTTTATTGTGGGCTGTAGTGTCAATGCTGCTTTTATTGGCTCTTACACTCAATCACTTAATAGTGCGAGTAATTTTAATTATGTATTAACAGCAATTGCGATTGGCGGTGTTTTTAATCGCCCTTCGCCCAAAAGCTATCTTATTGCAGGGGTAGCAGTTGCTGTTTCAACACTGTTAATTAACGCAGCTGACGTTTTCTGGTCTCAATATGGCTTACCTGTTTTCACCCTTCCCTTTGCGTTAATTACCTTATCTTTTGTCTATCTTTTAAACTTGGTTGATTCACGATTAAGACCGCTTATTTTCAAAGAAACACCTGAAAAAACACTCGACTATTTCTTAACAAACGAACATCGTTTCCCGACAACGCCCCACACTTTATCGTTGCCTTTTATCGGGTTTTGGACAGTCTGGCAAGGCTTTAATGGCCGCTGGACGCATCAAGGTATGTGGCGTTATGCGTATGACTTTATTGTGCAGGATGCTGATGGAAAGTCTTTTAGTAATACAGGCTTAAAACTCGAAGATTATTATGCTTATAAAAAATGGGTGCTTGCGCCGATTAGTGGACGCGTAATTACGGTTATCTCACACTTACCGGATAATCCTATCGGTAGTGTCGATACGATTAATAACTGGGGTAATTATATTGTTATCTATGATGAGCGTGGCGCTTATATTGAATTATCACACTTTGCACAGCACAGCATTACAGTTGTTGCCGGTAATTGGATTGAAGCAGGTTATATGATTGGCCTATGTGGCAATTCAGGTTATTCACCGGAACCGCATATTCATATTCAAGCACAAACAACGGCATGGGTAGGCTCAGAAACGCTACCTTTTACATTTAAGCACTTTCATCATAATCAACTATTTTATGCTCATGCACAGCCAAAAGAAGGTGATATTCTCACATCTATATGGCCCGTACCTTATTACGATCAAATAACAACGTTTATTTTAGATGAAGTACTTGATTATGCTGTCTATAAAAAAGGCCAACTGATTGAAAAAATTCAGCTAAAAATAAGCATGGCCTTTGATTCTACTTTTTATTTTTCACGCGGCAACAGCAAGCTTTATTTTGGTAAAAGAGAAGGTGCTTTTTTTATGTATCACTTACAAGGGAATGATACCTACCTAAAAATAATTTATTTATGTTTACCCAAAATGCCTTTAAACTATCAAGCCGAATTACATTGGCACGATACATTGCCAAATCATATCTTCCTAACTCATTTTCAAAATCTATTTGCCAGTTTATTAGATACCTTTATGCCTCAATATTTACGCAGCACAGGACATTATCAATTTGCCGGCGAAAGCGTAATAACAGGTCTATTAAGTAATAATTTTTTTAATCATGAAGACAAAACTCGCATAACATTAGATCCCTATCTAAAATTTAAACTCATCCAATTTAATGATTACGAACTTAAACATCTGTCTTCATCAATAACAGGATAATAAAACGATGCAAAATAGAATTAAAAAAATGCTCGTACTGTATTTAACGTTAATGCTAATAAGTGGCCTCTTTAAAAACTCGACAGCCTCTGCTGAAAATACAATGAACGATAGCGAAATTACTGAGGCTTACTATAAATCGTATGCATATGAAAGAGTGGGGAATTATACCAATGCAATTAATGCCCTGGCGATGGTCTATCAAGCGTATCCTAAAACTTACACCATTAATATTCGTTTAGGCTATTTGAATTATCTCAACCAAAGATATGCCAATGCCGTTAAATATTATGATGCAGCCCATACCATCGCACCTGAATCACTTAGCCCACGAACTGCAATGATGCTCGTATTAAATACACAAACACAATATAGCGATAGCGAAGCGATAGGTTATCAGATTTTAAAAATAGATCCTTATAACTACTACGCTAACCTGTACTTATTATCCGCACTTAGACTCAGTAAAAAATATGAGGCAGGGGCTAAAATTGCGCTAAAAATGCTAGCCATTGCACCAAGTGATATTTCATTTCTATTAGAATATGGTTGGTTAACTTTGGCACAAAGCGATACGCAAAAAGCGTATGGCGCTTTTAATTATGTTCTGTTATTAGACCCTGAGAATGTTTCCGCCAAACAAGGAATGCAACTGCTCACACCCAAAAAAAATCAGCCTAAATAAGCCACTTTTTTTATGACAAAAAACGTTATGATAAAAAACGATCTTTTCTTTGAGGATTTTGACTTAGAAAGTAGGCGACTTAATTTATGGCAACAGTTAGCAGCTGCTACAGATTTTGCGCAAACAACTTCATTAGAAGTTTGCCAAATACTGCTTGAAAAGCTCATGCCTATTGAGCGGTTTTGGGCCTATCCTGGATTTGAAGTGATGTCGCATATTCACTATAACTTACAAGCAACGCAATGGGTGCTGCTGCACTTATTATGCAAAAATACTTATTATGTTTTAGCCAAACAATTACACCGACAACAAGCTTTTGTCCCCTTTCAAACCAATTTTATGATGCTAAATAAACCAACCCTTACAGAAGGTAAGTCGTTGGGTATAAAAGATCGTCGTCGTGTAAAAAAAACTTATTTTGAAGTGCTGATTATTCATCCTAACCCAGCTGAATACGAACTGCTTTATCGTAATAGTTTAGCGATATATAAAACAGAAAAAGATGAATTTTATTACGACATATTATTTGTAAACACGGCAGAAGATGCACTGACAGCGATTCTTGCAAACCCTAGCATTCAAGCCTGCGTTTTTATAGATGGCTTTCAAATTTATAGCGTAAGCACTGTATTTGCTAATGAATATAAAAATTTTGTATTGCATCGAGTGGATTTTTCAGCCATTGAACAACAACCATTGATCGGTTTACAACAAGCCATTCACGGCTTAAGACCTGAGCTGTCTCATTACCTTATCAGTGAAATACCTTTGGCTGACGTAAGTATCACTGTACGTCACCATTTTACAAGGCTACTACATTATTTGAATCCTTTTCAAGATTTACATAACGTTTTATTGGGTGGTATCCGTGATCGTTACTCCACGCCTTTTTTTGATGCCTTACGCACTTATAGTCGTAAGCCACATAGCGTATTTCATGCGCTGCCCCTTTCACAAGGACACTCGTTACAAGACTCTCATTGGATTACCGATTTACTCGATTTTTATGGCCCGGGTATTTTTCTGAGCGAAACCTCCTCAACACAAGGTGGCTTAGATTCGCTATTAGATCCCAAAGGGGCAATTAAACAAGCGCACGATAAAGCCGCTGAAGCATTCGGTGCAATACATACTTTTTTTATCACTAATGGTACAACTTCCGCTAATAAAATTGTGATGCAAGCAAATTTGCAACCAGGCGATATTGTGCTAATTTCTTCAGACTGTCATAAGTCAATTCCTTATGCTGTGATGTTATCAGGCGCTTTTCCTATTTTTCTTGAAACTTATCCGCTTGATCGTTACGACTTATACGGTGCCGTTCCCCTACAACACATCAAAGATATTCTCATTAATTTGCGCGAACAAGGTTTACTCCCACGCGTTAAACAAATCACGCTAACGAACTCTACCTTTGATGGTCTTATTTATCATACCGAACGATACATGCTAGAAATATTAGCGATTAAACCAGATATTATTTTTCACTGGGATGAAGCATGGTTTGCTTTTGCGCACTTTAATCCGCTGTATGCAAAGCGTACGGCAATGAGTGTGGCAAACCGTTTAGCTAAACGCTTACGTAGTGAGGCCTATCGTGCTTTTTATCAACAAAATTGCAGCCAAAACACACTAAACGAGCTTTTATATCCCGATCCTGATCAAGTTGTCTTACGTGTTTACGCCACGCAATCTACCCATAAAACATTAACCGCATTTCGCCAAGGTTCAATGCTGCATATTTTTGATGAGCAATTTGGTAAAGCACAGTTTCTTGAAGCCTATCGCATGCACTCCTCTACTTCACCTAACTATCAACTGCTCGCGTCTTTAGATGTAGGGCGCAGACAAGCGAGCTTAGAAGGTTATGAGCGCGTTAAGCGTGCTATTCGTTTAGCAATGAGGCTACGAGCGCGCATTACAAACAGCGCCTTATTAAAGCCGTATTTTCAACTACTGTGCACCACTGAACTTATCCCCAATGAATATTGCCACACGCTTATTCCCGCAAGCGTAGATTGCTACCGTTACAATGATTTACCCACAGCGTGGGGAGAATCAGATTTTGTGATTGATCCAACACGACTTACAATCGATGTAAGCGGTACAGGAATGGATGGCAGTAGCTTTCGTGAGTTACTCATTAACAAATATGATATTCAAGTGAATAAAACCTCACGGCAAACTGTTTTATTTATCGTTAATATTGGCGCAACAGAAGCAATGGTTGATTACTTATGGCATGTCTTATCTGAAATTTCAGAACATTTAAACAAGCAAAAAAATCCTGCTGCATTACCACATTCACCACCCATTATTGAACTGCCTCAGCATCGTTTATTTCATAAAGGATTTATGCCCTATGACGGCTTGAACTATAAAGCCTTGGATATTCGCATGGCTTATTATGCGGGTTTTAATGATATAAATACTTATTACATACCACTAAACAGCACCACATTACAGGCTGCTCTTGAACATAAAACTTTAGTATCTGCTTCTTTTGTAACACCTTACCCACCCGGCTTTCCTATTATCGTGCCAGGCCAAATTATCACTCAGGATATTTTAGTGTATTTACAAAAAATGAGAATTAAAGAAATTCATGGCCTGCAACCTGGCCTAGGTTTGAAAATTTTTACGGATGTATTTTTACAAGGAATGAATCATTAAAAATGAGCAATATCAGCGATCAACAGTTTAATTTTTAACTAAATTATTTCACTTATATTTTGAGAAAAAACAGAAGGAAAAAAATGTCTCTACCTACCAAACCATTATTAAAATTTGAAGATGTTAAAGCTTATTTTTCAAATCTTACAACGCCTATTTATTTTTTAGGCGCGACTAATTTTAATTTACTTAACTTAGAAAACTGGGTAAAAAACTGGACATCAATTAATTTAATTGATTGTTTTGATGGATTAAATTCAAGCATTATTTTACCGATTAATCGGGGCTCAACGGTATTTGAATCAAGCCAAGCGATTAATGCCTTTTTATTAAATCATCCTGACGTTGCAGCACTCATCAAAAAAAATGCCCTCATGGGTAACCTACAAAGCGACCAAGCACAAGGTCAGGCAGTATTTTTATTTTTCAATGATGAAATTGAGAAAGCCTGCATTGCTTTAAATTTAAAGCTTGCCCTGCCCTCTTTTAGCACGGTAACAGAAGTGGATAGCAAAATTATTACCACTCAAATTGCAAATGAAGCAGGCGTTGCCAGTGTACCTAATACGCTCGCCAAAGTGAGCAGCTATGATGAGCTCACAGCAATCAGTGATTACTATGGGTTAGGGGAGCATTTAGTCGTTCAAACGCCTTATGGTGACTCAGGAAAAACCACATTTTTTATTTCAAATTGCGAAGATTATGATCGTGTTGCAGAAAAAATTGAGGCAGAAAAAAAAGTAAAAATCATGCGCCGTATTCGTTGCGCAAGTGCAGCCATAGAGGGTTGCACCACACGCTGTGGCACATTTGTTGGCCCACTACTCACTGAATTAATTGGTTTTTCAGAACTAACGCCTTATCAAGGCGGATGGTGTGGCAATGAGCTTTATCAAGCGGCTTTTTCTGACTCAATCCGCCAACAAGCACAAGAAATGACAGAACAACTGGGCGACATATTATATCAGCGTGATTACCGTGGTTACTTTGAAGTGGATTATTTATTGGATCTAGATTCTGGCGAGCTTTATTTAGGCGAGATTAACCCCCGGATTACCGGCATTAGTGCCATGACAAATCTATGCGACTTTAGTTATAAAACCCTTCCCTTATTTTTATGGCATTTATTAGAATTTAGCGAAGTTAATTTTGCAATTGATCCTAGCGAATATAATCAATTAGCGCTAGAAAAAGGTGCAAAAACCATTGCTAGCCAATTGATTTTTAAATATCGCGAACAAGGCTTACAAGTCATTACGCAAGCCCCTATTTCAGGCGTTTATCAATTTGATGAGGGAACAAAAAAGTTAGTGCTAAAAAAAGCGTCTTATCAACGCCGTGAAGCATTAGCGCCCAACGAGGTTTTTTTGATGCGCATTATGAATGAACAGGAATATATTTATCCTGGGGCAGATATGGCTATTGTCTTTACTAATACCATATTAAAAACACCCGCAGAAAAATTAACCCCTTCCGCTTTATTACTTGTTAATGCGGTGCATGCAACATTTTCATTCCGCGATCTAACGACCGAAGAAATTAATTTAGTGAACCGTTATAACCCAGCCAGTTCCATTAAAATGACCTCTATGAATGAGACAATTAATTAAGTTATGAATAATCATCGACTCAAACATTTTAATTTTATTGCAGAACCTACACCCGATATCCAATGGCTTCAATTTTTTAATACCCATCGACAAGGATACCGAGATTGGTTTTTAAAAGAAGGAGAGCTACACCGTCCCACGTATCAACAGTGTCATCAAGCGCTACAGCATCACATGCCAGAACTGGTTCCACTATGGATGCGGTTAGTAAAATTGTGCAATGGCGATGATATTGATGCCAGACTACTGAGCTTTTATTGCCCAGCGCCTTATATTGCAGGCTGCTCGCAAGCAGTATGGTCGCGTTATAATCCTATTTTAGTGCGAAATTATGATTATTCACCCGCGCTTTGTGAAGGGCGGATTTTAAAAAGTAACTGGCATAAAACATCTGTCATTGCGACAACAGATTGCTTGTGGGGCGTATTAGACGGTATGAATGAATATGGTTTATCTGTTTCTTTATCTTTTGGTGGAAGAGACACTGTGGGTGAAGGTTTTGGCATTCCACTCATTTTGCGTTATGTGCTTGAGTTTTGTAAAACGACAGCAGAAGCGGTGAAAGTGTTATGTCGTATTCCCACACACATGGCTTATAACATTACACTATTAGATGCTTACTCACAGGTATGTACATTAGAATTAGCACCTCACTCCCCAGCCGTTATTTCACATATTCCTTTAGCCGTAAATCATCAGGGTGATTTTGAATTAACAGATTATGCTATTTTTTCTCGCTCTCATGAACGCAGACAGCGTCTCATTGAAAAACTCTATGATCCTATGATAACAATTGATGCTTTTATTAATGCTTTTGAATATGCGCCTTTATTTGTTTCTGGCTATGACGAGGGGTTTGGTACGCTATATACCGCCGTTTATAACCCACAATTAAAAGCGATGGAATATCGCTGGCCACAACATCTCAGAGTTTATCAATCATTTGAATTTTTTGAAGAAAAAGAACTGTGGGTAAACTACTAATGATAAAAAAAACAAGCCTGATTAAAAAAATAAATCACCTGCTCGTGGGTTGTTGCGCTTTTTTAATTCACAGCAACACATTAGCAGAGGGTTCCCCTTGGGGTAGCGCATTATCAGGACATGTTTTGCAAGGACAATATGCACAAAACACCTCAAAAGAAACGACGACAACGGTCGGTTTAGATTGGCAAGTTGGGTATCTTGATCGCTATGAAGTAACGTTTATAGGGAACAGAACCAGCACACACTTTTATGATGAGACAATACTGCTTGATAAAAGCTTAGATCAAACCTCCATACAAATAGATATCGCCAAACATTATTTTAGCGACTTTTTTAAGGGCCGCTTAACGCCTAATGTTTGGTTGATGAATGCAAATGGTACTTTATCCGATCCTGTCTTAGGCGATGTTATTGCCTACGGGGGTGGATTAAACTACTTAAGCTATACACAAAAATATGCAGGAGATTTTCACTTTGCACGATCTGACTATGAGCAAGATATTCAAGCAACACAAATTGATGCCGCACTTGGCTTTTCATTAGCCGCAAATTGGTTACAAATGCGTTATTACCAAATTAGTGAAACATATCAAGATCAAAGCTATCAAGCGATTGATTTTTTGTTCAAACATTTTTTTGGCGATAACGCTTGGTTAGATATTGATAGTATTTTTGTCGGTAGTGTCATAGGCGATCGTCTCTACGCTTATGATACCGATAGTCACTCGCTATGGAATGTGAATGAAAAACAAACCATGTATAACCGTATCGGCGTTGAATGGCACTTATCTAATCGGTGGGATTTACTTATGCTCTATGGTCAGAGCGAACATCAAAATCTTTCAACTGACCTAGCTTACAAATTAAATTTTGCTTATTTGAATATTTCTAAAGCTTGGTAAAAATAGATTAAAAAAGGCACATTATGAAAAAAAACATAAAACAATATATGAAGACATACTTGCAATTAATCATTTTATTTTTGCTTAGTGCAAACAGTTTAGCCGATGTCAGCAGCTTGGCTAATGCAAACGGCTTGGCCAATTCAACCAGCTTAGTTAGCACAGAAGAAAATAGCTGGGCACAATCCTATCAACTTGAAGCCAAAGGAGACTATACAGGGGCAGCGTCCGTACTGACAAAACAAAAAAATGAGAAAACGCTAGAATTTACCGAATTACGCTTAGGTTGGTTAGCCTATTTAGCAGGTGATTGGAGCCGTGCTATTGAACATTATAATGCAGCATTAGAACATAATCCAAAATCAGTAGATGCCGAAATAGGACTATTAGCACCTTTAATTGCACAGAGTCGCTGGAAAGAAGTTGAGTTTCGCTCTTATAGCGTTTTAGAAAAAGTACCACGCCATTACACAGCGCATCTTTATTTATTACAAGTAGAAGAACATCATCGTGAATGGCAAAAAATGCGCGATCATGCAGATTTAATTGTGCAATATTACCCAAGCAATGTTGACACATGGGTGTATTTAGCAAGAAGTGAATATTGGTTAGGACGTAACGATAAAACATATCTAGCTTATCAACAAGTTTTAATGCGTTACCCTGCTCATTTAGAAGCCGCTCACTTTGTGAACAACTATCTAAAATAAAAAGTATCTTAATTATCATAAAGATAGCAATATATAAAAACCAATCAACCATTATAAAAATAACAAGATTAGGACTTACGCAAAGCTTTCCTAGCAAGGCGTCGCGATGAAGACAGTACAAGTCGTACGACTAGGCGCGACAAAAAAGCTAGGGCAGTTTTGCGTAAGTCCTGAAGATTAATAATTGATTACATGGTTGATATTTTACAGTTTGTATTCTAACTTTTGCTAATACCAACCATTGTTTCTGGTTTGCAAGGATCGCAAATGTCATTATCTCAAACCATACTCCCTTCTTTTTTTATCACACTTGCCTCATTCCCTTTTCTTAATGTACTGGCAAGAAAACTTGGCATTGTTGATAAGCCAGGCGGCAGAAAAACACACCATGAAGCAACACCTCTAACAGGTGGTATTGCGATTGGTATTGGCATGATTTCAATGTACTTTTTTTCGCATGATATTTTCATGCAATATTGGGAATTATTATTTGCAGGCGCTCTTTTAATGATCATCGGTTTTTTAGATGATATATATGATCTGTCTATTTTGATTAGATTATTTTTTCAAACAATGGCAGCACTTATTGCGATATATGGCGGAGATGTACGCATTGAAACACTTGGCGATATTTTATTCCTAGGCGAAATTAACTTAGGCATACTCTCTGTTCCTATTACGCTTTTCGCAATACTCACGGGTATTAATGCTTTAAATTTGTGCGATGGTGTGGATGGTTTGGCAGGTGGTATCGTATTAATTCCCCTTTCTTTTCTCGCTTTTTTAGCTTTCCATTTTGAGCTACGCTCTGAGTTTATTTTAATCAGCTATCTTGTGAGTACTGTTTGTGGATTTCTAATGATGAACTTTAGATTTCCTTGGCGAAAACAAGCACGGGTTTTTTTGGGTGATGCAGGCAGCACCGTATTAGGGTTTTTACTTGCCTGCCTACTCATTAAAGCAAGCCAAGGTTCGCAGGCTTTTATTGAACCTGTCAGCGCGCTATGGTTATTTGCCGTTCCTCTCATTGATACAGCAAGCGTTATTATTAAAAGATTAATCGGTAAAAGAGGCATTTTTTCTGCCTCAAGAGATCACTTGCATCACTTACTGCTCACAGCAGGTTTAGGCGTAACACAAGCAGTGATTGCTATTTATGCAATTACTTTTATGGCAGGGTTTATTGCAACACAGCTTGTAACGTTACACGAGGCAATTCTCTTTATATGTTTTGGTATTTTACTTTTACTTTATATTGCTATCCCTCCTTCATATTCTTTTTTTGCGAAAAACAATGCACTATAACATCGACCTAAGTTCGATGTAGGCGTGGATCCAGTTTTTAAAAATTAAAATTGGTTCTCTATTTTTACAGCGCCAAAACTGTTTATAGCAGTAAATGAGCGAACTAAAAAATTAATAACAGCTAGGTTAGATTTAATCCTCCATCACTTAAAATAATCTCACCGGTAAGATAATTATTTGAGATAAGCATGGATGCAAGTTGTGCAATTTCTGAAGTTTTTGCCCCACGCCCCATGGGAGATCGTTCTTTCCATAATTTTTTAGCATCAAGCCAGTTATCTGTCATGGGGGTTTCAACCAAGCCTGGCGCGATGGCATTTACTCTAACGTCAGGCGATAGGGCCAATGCTAAAAGTTTAGTAACATGATTGAGCGCAGCTTTACTCGCAGCATAGGGAATAGATGCTCCTTTTGGACGTAGTCCAGCATGTGAACTAATGTTAATAATACAGCTGGTATTTTCAACCGTTGATAATTTTTTAAGGGCCGCCTCTGCTTCAGCTACTAGAAGCCAAGGTGCAATAACGTTCACGTCGTATAAATTACGCCAAACTTCTACTGTTGCACTTTTTAAATCCTTATGAGGAATAGTAGCGCTTATTCCAGCATTATTGACCAAAACATCAATACGCCCATGCTTATTTAATACATCAGAAATAAGAAAACGCGCTTGATTTGGGTGAGATAAGTCCGCGATGCAAATGGATACATACTCGCCAATTTTAAACCAGTGTCCACAGAAGTTTTTGAGTGAAAAGCAATCGTAAAACCATCCAGAGCGAGCTGCTTGGCAATAGCCATTCCTATACCTGAAGTAGAGCCAGTCACTAACGCAACCCTATTATTTTTTTTACCAGAATCCAGGTCAATACTCATAGTAAATCCACAAACATAAAATGCATGATATTTTTTGTTGATTAAGCCTTCTTCACTGCAAAACCAGGTTTTTGTTCACCTGCTTTTTTTAATTGTTCAATGGTGTTTCTAATTTCTTTTAACTTATCAAAACTTGTTTTAATTGAAATCGATTCACTCATTTCTTGCGTTAAATATTGCATAATTTTAGGATACATCTGTATGGCAATATCAAGCTGTAAATCAGTGCCAGAAACATAGGCATTTAAGCGAATGAGATCTTCATTTTGCTTATAAAGCGAATAGTTTTTTTTCAGCTCAATCGCTGATTGCATCCACTCTTTATCAACAACGCTCGACATGACGCGACTAATCGACGCTTCAATATCAATTGCAGGATAAATACCAGACTCCGCCAAGCTTCTTGATAAGACGATATGACCATCTAAAATGGCGCGTGAGGCATCAACAACTGGATCCTGCTGATCATCGCCTTCAGCTAAAACAGTGTAAAAAGCCGTAATTGCTCCCCCACCTGCTTCTCCATTACCAGAACGTTCAACCAGTTGCGGTAATTTTGCAAAAACCGAAGGGGGATAACCCTTCGTTGCCGGTGCTTCACCACCTGCTAAAGCAACTTCACGATAAGCCTGAGCATAACGGGTGAGTGAATCCATAATTAATAAAACCTGCTTACCCTGCGCCCGAAAATACTCCGCAATCGCTGTTGCAGTGTGCGCACCTTGTATACGCATTAACGGCGGATCATCCGCAGGAGAGGCAACAACAATCGATTTTGCCAACCCTTTCTCGCCCAAAATAGATTCAATAAACTCTTTAACTTCACGGCCTCTTTCACCAATTAAACCCACCACCACCACATCAGAGGCAGAAAATTTCGCCATCATTCCCAATAGAACACTTTTACCCACGCCGCTTCCTGCAAAAATACCTAAGCGCTGCCCTTTCCCCACCGTCAATAAACCGTTAATTAAACGCACCCCCACATCAAATGTTTCACAAACCGGCTTGCGATTTAACGGATTAATCACCGCCCACTGCTCGCTGGTAGAGAGATAATGACCCGGCTCAATTTTCCCCAAGCGATCAAGTGGATTACCCAAACCATCTATCACACGGCCCAGCAAATGGATGCCAACATTAATACCTTGATAGTTTTTTTGCTCAATAACTAAAGTGCCAGGCATTAAGCCTGAAATACGATCAATCGCCATTAAACGTAATGAGCTGCGGTTAAAACCAATGACTTCAGCTAAAATATTTTTATCGTGACCCAAAATTTCACAGCGTGTACCAACGGGTAAAATCAAACCCTGTACTTCGATCGATAAACCCTGAGAGCTTAATACCTTACCCGCCGTCCAAAAAGGAAGCGGTGAATTTGCGCAAGGTAACAACTGTTTCAAGCGTTGTAGTGGAAGCTTTCGTGCCATGCTGCTTATTTTTCTCAGTAAGATTTATTCTCGGCAAGCTCTTTAAATAGGTTATCGGTTAAATCGGCGATCCTTTTTTCAATGGTTGCATCAATAAGAAGTGTCTCAGTTTCAACCATACAACCACCTTGGCTTATTTTTCCATCGCCAACCAACTTCCATTCTTTTTGATAATCAGGAAAATTTTCAATCTCACTTTTAATCAGCTCTAAATCTTGAGGATTTAACTTTATTTTGACGCGATGACAATCAAGCGGTAATAATTCAGCCGCTTCGCTCAGCATGACTTTTAAAGAAGAAGAATCAATATTCAACTCTCTTTTAATAATGTTTTTTGAAATACTTAAAATAAAATCTAAAACTAACTGCGTCACTTCCTCATCGCGAAGATCAATAGGACTCATTAGTTTTGCAATTGTTTCTGATAAATGCGCTACTTTTTGCTTTATATCTTGCGCGCCCGCTTTCAAACCTTCCGCTTTACCCTCTAAGAAACCTTTTGTTTTTCCCTGAGAAAAACCCTCATCATAAGCCGCCTTACGAATTGCCTCGACCTCTTGCGCCGTAGGCCATCTCACCTTTCTTTTATCTTGCGCCGTCGGATTCCAAATAGCCTCAGGCTTATTCGCTTCCTCCCCCATACTTAGATCAAGCGCAGGAAAAATCCAAGGCGTACAATCTGCTGAACAAGGCGTACAACCTGCTGAAAATGACTCACTTTTATCTACTGCATCATTGTCATCAGAAGCCTCTTGATTCATCAGACCATCTCCTCGCCTTTACCGCCCAAGATAATCTCACCCATTTCAGCTAAACGACGCGCTGTCGTTAAGATTTCTTTTTGCGATTTTTCAACATCACTTATCTTGACTGGCCCACGCGAAGAAAGATCATCTTTTAACATTTCAGCCGCACGTTTAGACATATTGGCAAATACTTTATTTTTCATTTCATCATCTGCGCCTTTCAAGGCAAGCACTAATGTCTCAGAGCTGACTTCTCGTAGTAACGCCTGGATTCCCTTATTGTCTACCTCTTTCAAATTATCAAAAACAAACATTAAATCCTGAATTTGCTGCGCGACATTTTCATCTATCTCTTTAATTGACTCAATAAGCTGAGATTCAGCTGAAGCCTCGAGAAAATTCATGATGCCCGCCGCGCATTTAATACCGCCTAATTGAGCCGTTGGATTATTAGAAGAAGAAGAAAATTGTTTCTCAAAAATATTATTTAATTCTTGTAACGCTTGCGGTTGAATTGTATCAATCGAGGCAATACGCATCATGATATCCAGCCTTACACGCTCATCTAAAGACTTTAATACTGTAGCCGCCTGATCCGCTTCTAAATACGCTAAAACAATTGCCTGAATTTGTGGATGCTCAAATCTTATTAAATCAGCAATACCTCTGGCATCCATCCACTTTAACGTATCAAGCCCTGAGGTATTACCGCCTAATAGAATCTTATCAATTGCATTCCTTGAACGCTCCTCACCTAAAGCCTGTTTTAGAACATTACGAATAAACGTTTCTGTCCCCACACCAAGATTGGTTTGATGACGTACTTCATTAATAAAATTACCTAAAACCGCCTCAACCTCTTCACGTGTAACGTTATGCAGCCTCGCCATCGCACCGCCAATTCTCTGTACTTCCTTAGGACCAAGATGCTTTAGAATTTCAGCAGCTTCCATTTCGCCTAAAGACATTAAAAAAACAGCCGCCTGATTTAAAGTATCACCCACGTTAGCCGCTTTTTTATCCTGCGAGGCTGCATTTGCATTTTTAGGCTCTGCCATTCTCTTTATTCCTTAAGGCGCTTCCTGAATCCACTGTTTAACCACTTGTGCTACGCGCTTTGAATCTTCAGCAATTAGTGATTTAACTGCATTTAATTGGCCTTCATAAGAGTTATCGACGGAGAGTAAAAAAGTTTCAGGGCCCCCTGAAATATCCCCCGCTGAATCGTCTTCCATCATGTCAGGCAAGGATGACTCTAGAACATTGCTTTCAATCAACCTTTCAGAATCGCCAATATTAGACAAATTTTTCAAAATAGGACGCAAGACACCGAGTAATAAACCCAACACTAATAAACCACCAATGCCTTGTTTTGCAATATCCCAAAACCAAGGCTGCTCAAAAATAGAGAAGGCAGGAATCACTTCTTCTTTTTTATTCAGATCTTTAAAAAACTCTCGATTATAAACATTGACCTGATCCCCTCTTTCTTCATTAAAACCAATGGCGTTTTTTACTAAACTGTTTAGCTTTGTTATTTCATCTTCAGTAACCGCAACACTTTTTATTTCTTCTTTTTTATCAACGATTACTTTCTCTTGCTTATTATCAATGACGACAGCAACTGACAGCTTTTTAAGTAAGCCAACAGGGTTTTCTTTATGGCTAATCGTGCGATTAATTTCAAAATTACGCGTGGCCTGCTTTCTTGTTTGTTTTGGCTGAGAATCTTTTTTCTCTTCACCTGAGGCAGAAGCAACTGCTTTTTCAGGGCTTGAACCTGCAGCAGGCGGCTGATTACTCAGCGCACCTGGAATACCACCCATAGAAGCGCCCGCTGAGTTTTGCTCATCCAGCACCTGTTCGCTGCGCACAATAGGCTCTTTCTCATTATCAAAAGCCTCATTGGTTTCTTCAATCCGCGTAAAATCAACATCCGCTGTTAATTCAACTTTAAATTTTCCCTCACCCAGCACAGGCATTAAAATATTCTCAACACGTTTGATGTATAAGCTCTCCAACTTTCTTACATAATCAAATTCTTTATTGGCCAAAATAACTGAAGGATCACTAGAATTATTAGTTAACAAGCTCCCTTTTTGATCAACAACGGTAACATTTTTGGGATCAAGCTCAGGGATGCTAGAAGCGACTAAACTTACAATGGCTGAAACTTGGCCTGTTGATAACATTTGTCCTGGAAATAAATCCACTAAAACAGAGGCTCTTGCCTCTTGTTTATCAGAAATAAACACACGATTTTTAGGTATCGCTAAATGTACGCGGGCAGAATGAATACTGCTCACACTTGCAATGGTTTTAGCAAGCTCACCTTCAATACTGCGATGATAACGCGCACTTTCTAAAAACTGACTTGAGCCTAACGAGCTTTCTTTATCTAATAATTCATATCCTGCACCGCCGCCCAATGAAACACCTGAAGAAGCCAGCTTCATTCTGGCATCGTGAATGCGAGAAGATTCCACTAAAATCATGCCGGTATTGGTATCAACTTTATAAAGAATTTTTTCAGTTTGCAGAATATCCGCAATTTGGCTTGCATCAAGGTTGGAGACATCACTAGAAAGCGGTCTAAAGGCAGGTTCTTTTGTCCATAAAACAACACCGACACCAAGCGCAACGCTTGCTGCCAAACCAATTAAAAGCCCTAACTGTCTTAAAATAGTAAGTTTTGCAAAACCTTCTAAAACGGCAAGACCTCTACCAGAACCTTCCGCTGTCGCCATGTTTTCTATGCCTATTTCTGATTAAAAAAACAATTGCCATGGAAAGTGAATTAAATCGGCATGCTCATAATTTCTTTATAAGCTTCTATAAATTTATTTCTCACCTGTGTTGCCCCTTGAAAAGCAATACTTGCTTTTTGAGCGGTCATCATTACTTGTGTAATATCAACGCCTGCCACCCCTCGCTCAAAAGCACTCTGTAAATCACTCGATTCTTTTTGAATATCATTCACCGCACCCACAGCCTTAGTGAGCAAAGAATTAAAAGAAGAAGGCTGAGTTTTCTCAATGCCTTCTAGTGGAATAACATTATTTTTCATTGCCTCAGCGCGCAAAGCACGCATATCTTCGAGCAACTTACTCATGCCAACAGCATTCATACCGATACTATTCATTTTTTTATCCTCGCCTTAAAAAAATTAACTTTTTTAAAATTTTTAATGTAAACAAGGGTTTACTAAGCACTTAATTCAAAGCCAGACTGACGCATTCTTGCTAATTTATAACGTAATGTTCGAGGACTAATACCTAATTTAATGGCTGCTTGTTTGCGGGAACCTCTAACATCAGCCAATGTTTTATTAATTAATTCAAACTCATGCTTTTTAACGTCATGACTTAAAGCATGACCATCCTCTTCACTTTCATGGTCATTTTCATCGCAATCGACATCTAATTCATCCTGATCTAATAGCCAATCATTTTCATCATTTAATCCAGATAAAATAGGTGTTTCCAATATATCAAAACATAAATCATCAGCGGTGGCATACTCTTTACCTTCTGATAAAACAAGTAACCTTTGCATCACATTTTCTAGCTCTCGAATATTGCCAGGCCATGAATATTGATTAAGTAACATGGTTACTTCACTAGATAATCTTGGAATATTTTTTTCTGAGAGTTTTGCATGCTTTATCAGCAAAGCTTCTGCCATAGGTAAAATATCTTTTTTTCTTTCTCTTAATGGTTTCCATTTAAGCGAAAAAACATTTAAACGATAATACAAATCTTCTCTAAATCTGCCCGCTTTTACTTCTTCTGCCAAATTTCGATTGCTCGTTGCTAAAACACGCACATCAAGCGAAATCATTTTTTTGCCGCCAATGCGCTCAACTTCTTTTTCTTGTAACACACGCAGTAATTTTACTTGTAAATTAAGCGGCATTTCTGATATTTCATCTAATAAAATAGTACCTTCATTTGCTTGCTCAAACTTACCACTACTAGCGGCATAGGCACCGGTAAACGCACCTTTTTCAAAACCAAAAAGCGTTGATTCAATCATATTTTCAGGAATAGCCGCACAATTAATAGCAACAAAAGGTTTATTTTTTCGGGGCGAATTTTCATGGATAAATTTAGCAAGCACTTCTTTTCCTGTACCACTCTCGCCCAAAATAAAAACAGAAGAGCTAGAGTTTGCTATTTTTCTTGCTAAATTAAACATTTTAATTGATTCAGGATCAGCGGCAATGACCGAGGATTGCTCAGAAAAAGCATGATCAATTTGATATTTTCTAACCTGATCAATCAGTGACTGACTATCAAAAGGCTTCGTTAAATAATTAGCAGCACCTAGTTTTATTGCAATAACTGCTTTTTCGACACTGCTATAGGCTGTTAATAATAAAAAAGGAATATGAGGGAATAATTTTTTAGCATGGACGAGCAAATCTAATCCGCTCATGCTAGGCATGTTGACGTCACTTAGAATTAAAGAACAATCATTCTGAGTGATGTAACTTAAAGCATCCATACCATTACTCACCGCAAAACAAGAAATACTCTCACCTATTAATAGATTAACGATTTCTTCTCTTAAATCATCATTATCTTCAACAATTAAAACAGGAGATTTCATAACCGACCCCTCTATTTATTATAATAAAACTGCTTTATTTTTTTATAAAAAACCTGAACCTATTTTCCAAAACCTATGCCCCAAAACCTATTTTCCAAAACAAATAGTCACTCTCGCCCCACCTTGCGGCTTATTAGAAATCGCAACCTGAGCATGATGAGCGACAGCCACAAAATTGACGACACTTAAACCCAAACCGGTGCCTTCTTCTTTTGTTGTATAAAAAGGATCGAGCACTTTATTAATATCATTAGGGTTAAATCCTGACCCTGAATCACTCACAAAAATAGATTGTTCATGCTCATTTTCTTCTATTCCCACTTGAATATTAGGCATAATGTAAGAAGCATCCAAACTATTTTGAATAAGATTTACAACAGCCCCCACTAATACATCGTGATTCCCTGCGATACAGCAATTATTGTCACTCAATACTTTTGTTAAAATGCCGCCTTTCTTTCTTATTTTTTCACCCATCATTTCGCAAGCATCTAGCACCACTTTTTTTAAACTAATTTTCTTTTCAATAATGATTTCTTTTTTAGAATAAACCAACATGCTCTTTATTTGATTTTCAATATGATGTAATTGAGACTCAAGCTTTATAAGCATTTCAGAAACATCTGCCTCTTCGCCTATTTTTTTCTTAATTCTACCTGTGACAATTAGCGCCGTAGAGAGTGGATTTCTAATTTGATGAGCAAGACTTGAGACCATTCTTCCCATTTCTGAGAGTTTTTTAAGATTCGCCAATTCATCCTGTAAAACACGTGTTTCCGTTAGATCAAATAAAACAATTAACTGGCCAGATTGATCCTGCAAGGGGCGTGTTTCAATTCTTATTTTTCGATTATTCTTAAGCGAAACTTCATGACCGTCATCCATTTTAGGATAAAAATGCAACTGAATAATCTGGCCCCATTTTTTATCTATTAAGGCCTCGTTTAATAAATTTTTAGCCATATCATTTGCATATTTAACATAACCTTGATTATTCAGCTTAATGACGCCCGCAGGGAAAATATCTAAAACAGAAGTTTCATCGTCATAATTAAAATAAGCGTTATTATCAATGCTGGGCTTCTTGTCAATGTGACGATAAGAAATAAAGGACGATTTTTCTTTTTCTTGCAAATTTTTAAAATTATTCTCAACCACCTGAAATGACATATTGACTCCTCTTTTTCATAATGATTCTAAAAGGAGTTCTGCAAGGCCTGTGCCCTTTATTTTTTTTATTTTTAATTCATGAAGTTAGCATTTAAAGAGGCTTTATAAACGCACAGAGGAGTCAGAAGGTTGTCGTGGTTTTTTATCTTATTTCTATCTTTGATCTGTGTTAAAAAAAGTAATACCCATATTTTTAATATTGAATTCATTCAATTAAGTAATCTGTTTCAATTATTGAATTGGCATGCCACCCCCCCGTTAATCATGCATAAAAAAAATCGACCATCAAGCGTTGCAACGCGCCGGAATCTCCATCGCATTAGGTTGTATGCGATAGATCCAACACAAAAACATCTATTTTTCCTTTAATATCATCAGGCATCTCACTTTCAACTTTTTCTCTGAGCGCAGAGGCAGACTTAATTTTATTATTTTTCCTGCCAGCTATTTTTTCATTGTCAAACCATAAAACAAGATAAATTCCTTGGTGTGAGGCGTTTTGATGGCATGAATATCGATCATACAATTGCATTTTAGCTGCGCTATATAGCTCTTCGTGCCACTGCCCTTTAACTTCAACAACAAGCAGCGTTTGTCTACCGCCTATTGATGTTGATGCAGTGAAATCGCATCTACCATCGCTCATATACCTTTCAATATTAACTTCTACATCAAGAGGATTAAGACGTGGTCTTAAATAATCTACAATTCTATTTCGCGCTGTATTTTCATCAACATGGTTTCCATTTTCATAAAACATATACCGAGGATTTGTTTCATCCCCTTTAATCCAAGATTGCATGTCTTCCAATTTTTCAATCATTAAAGCTCTCAAGTCTTCAACAGAAGCAACGCGGCTTTCATCAAAAAATTTTGAGATTTCTATATGTGTTGGTGCTTTGAAATCACTTAATACAAGATTAAGTTTAGCTTTTTCTTTCATATGTAAAGCCATGACATGGAAATCACTAAAACGTATGTCACCTAGAATTTTATCGAGAACTTGTATACTTTCTTCACTAGCATCATTTTGAATTTCCTCAAAAATATAATGAAGAAATCTATATGCCTTTTCTTCCTTTGGAGAGTTTGATCCATAGGCAGAAGGCAGGTCTATTTTTGGCCAAGCATCTATATAAATATCTAATATAGTATAAATTTTTCTAGAGTTTATTTTTTTATTTTTATTAAAATGATATCTTGAGTTAAAACCAATTCTATTTTCTAGAGAAAAAATCGTATCTGGATTTGATTTTAAATATTTTAAAAAAACAGGATCATCATTATCAATAAATACAAAAAAAATAATAAACCAAAAATTTAATACTTTATTTTTATCGTCTGCATTTTGTTCATTCCCATAGAATTTATAAAGTGCTTTACAGTGTTTTGAAATAAATTCTTTTAACCTTTGTTGATCTAAAAAACTATCAACACAGATATCAAATAATTTATTTAACGCATTAAATGGCATATTGGGATATTTGCTAATCATTTCAAAACAAAAATTTCCTTTATATTTAGAAAAAAAATCGGCATCTACTAACCAAAGTTCAAGATTATGATCTCCACCAACAGCAAGCTGGGGTTCAATAAAATCGTGGGGAAACTGGATTAGCTCATTCTCCGAACAGAAAACTAAAGAATTCAATTCTTTATTAAAAGAGCTCCTTTCAATTTTTTCTGGAAATTCAGATGTTCTCTCAATTGTTCTTACTGAAAGTAAGAGCGATTTATTTATACCAGAAAGTGTTTTTGACTCCTTAAATATTAAAAAACATGCAGCATAAAGAACTGTAACGACAGGATAATTTTTATTTTCTACTAGCGCACATGCAATCATTCTCACTGTAGGTAAGTCAGGCTCTAAAAAAGAAATGCAATTAGTTAAAGCATTTTTAGTTAAATGCCAATAATCCTCTTTATTTCTGTAAAATTCATGTGAATTAAGCAAGTACTCATCTGCAAGTTTTTTCAGCCAACTAAAATGGCGACCACTTTCTATTAAGCCCCTATTATTTTTAAGATAAATTTCATTTTTTTCTTTACGTTTATTTTCTTTATATTTTTGGCGTCTTTTAAAATAATTATGCTTCTCTCTGTTTTTGTGGACTGTGCGTCTTTCATCAATAATATGCTTTGCCCATAGTTTCATTAATTCAGCATCATTACGCGCATGCCTGCGCATATGTGCTCTAAGCTCGTCTTTGGTTGTTCTTTTAGAATAAAAGTCATGGTGTTTATAAAACAGATCCCACAACTGGTAATTTTTTTTAGCCAATGAAAAATCAACAATTTTTTTAATGTCTTCTTGATTCATACGCAAACCTTGATGCCCATACCCACGATAAAAAAAGTATGACCGTATTTCCTGCAACTTATCTATATTTTCAATACCAAAAAATGCCAAAAAATGAATAGCTTGCCGCAGTTCGTTATTTTCTTGTAGTACTTCTACTGAATAACTGTCTTCTCTGTCAATGGGGCTTTTCAAAAACAATAATTTCACCCAACTCCAAATTTGAACTGGATCAAAAGGTACGTCGGTAAGCTTGAAATATTGGTCCATTAAGTGAGTTATTATTTTGCCAATACCATTTCTACAGTGACATGAAAAATTATTTTTTTGCTCACAAACACATTGAATGTCTTGACTTAGTTGATCAAGAAACCATACTAGATCTTCCAAATAAAACGAGAAAATTAAATTTTTAATATTGTGATATTTAATATCACAATCATATTTTTCATTGTAAATTTCATAGCAATAAAACTGAGAAAGTTGTTTCAATAATTGTTGAACTTGTTTTCTATCAAAGTGAGAAACACCCACTTTTTCAACTAGTGCACATGCTAAAATCAATGATTCTTTGTCATTTTGTTCTAGAAGCTTTTGCAAAGCACTCCTGTGATCTCGACTATCAATAAAAATTAGGGAATCATTGGCAAGCTTCCGTGTTGTTAAACATTTTTTTATATCAAATAAAATAGACTCTGATTCCTTCTCGAATTCTTTTTCTACTCCTGACCCATTTATAAGCTCAAAAAGCAGCCCAAGAAAATGATTAGTATCAGGACTTTTTAACAGTAATTTTCTTGTTTGATCAACAACCTCTTGAATTAAAAAACCCCTAACATTAAAACTACGCCGCTCATCACTGTATCTGAAAAAAGGATCAACCGACGCAAGTTTCTCTAAATTTTCTAGCAACCTTTCTTTGGATTTTGCTAATAAATAGGAAGGATCTCCATTTGCAATAACAGCATAAGGATCTAAATCAATTATTTTTTCTTGAATTTCTTGATTGCCTAAAGTTGCCATCCAACCAAGTAAACCACGTAATTCTTGGCGAACATTACGATTTGGTGCAATGATTACGAGAGTTCTATTAAGCGTTAATTGATCTTTATCATCTTGTATACGATTTGTAAGATATTTTGCACTACAGTATTCAGCAATAACTCTATGTACTGGCTCATAAAAGTATTCTCTGCCTTCCATTTTAAAAAGGCCTGAATTCGATATAGATCTCAATTCATTACTTGCATCATTAATAATATCAAATAAAAATGGAAAACTATCGTTTGCGCCTGATTTTCTTATTGATATGCCGTCACAACCAGATAAAAGTAGCCTAGTGAAAACTTTTTCACTAGCACTAATGATTCTATTTGACTGTAATATTTTTTTTTGCGGGATATCATCATTATGCTCTTGAGATAGCTTTTGAATCGCATCATCGAATATACTTTTTTTTGACTGCAATATTCCCCCGCTTTGAATATAAGCAGCAGAAAATAATTTTAAAAATAATGGATTACTTATTAGAGGGTTAATATCTAATTTATTAACTTGAGATAAAAATAGTGAGAAATCTTGTTGAGGATAAATACTGGTGAAATACCTTTGCTGCTCATCTTCATTAAAAGGGGATAAACGAACAACAGTTGGTTCATTTCCAATACAATCTTTGATGAGACCTCTGTTACGACCCTCATCCCATTCACTCGAACGACTTGAAAAAATAAGATGTTTGGCATTAACTTCACATGCTTTTATAATACATGCGTCCATAGCTTGGTTATCTATGCTTACAATTTCATCACATCCGTCAATTATCAAAATATCTTGTTGCAAAGATTTGTGCAAAAAGATGCTTGCCCTTACTAGTTGTGAATTAAGCTTTCTAGCAAGACTTTTAAGCAGGTAAGTTTTACCTGCACCTGGCTCTGCAAGCACGATAATGCACTTGTTTATAGCAAGCAAATCATCCTCATGAATTGTTTTGTTATCACACACTAAATGTCGATCTATATATTCAGGATTAATCATAAAACAGTTTCTTTCATTAAATTTTAAGCGATATATTCTATCTATTTTTAGCTTAAATTAAGATAGTACAGGCTAGAAGAAAAAGTAATAAATAGGTAGTAGTGAATATTGCTTCTGTAGT
Organism: Klebsiella pneumoniae; assembly: GCA_945860125.1. Taxonomy (GTDB): domain Bacteria; phylum Pseudomonadota; class Gammaproteobacteria; order Pseudomonadales; family CAMAPQ01; genus CAMAPQ01. Next base: position 7,404 of record CAMAPQ010000018.1, on the reverse strand, counting down.
ATTAAAAAAATTTCAAAAAAAGCCTCAGTGAAATCAATGCCATTTAATGACAGAAAATATAGATAATTTTTGACTTTAAGTTATATCTCGTTATCAGTGATAAAGAAAAACTTTTGAGTGTGCAATGCGCCCAGGTAACGTACACGATACTAAGGTATCAGATGATTTATGTGCTCGCCTGTTTGGCAAGTCATTTGGCGATAGAGTATATATTTACGCTGAAAAAACTAAAAATTAGTAAAAATCACACCCCTTAAATTGCCAGTTTTAGTTTTTAATTTTCCGTTCGCCCTGAACTTGTCGAAGGGTTTTAATTAAAGCTTATCCTTCGACAGGCTCAGGACAAACTGAGTATCAGTGTGGTGATCACTTATCTTATTTCTATCTTTCTTACGTGTTAGAAAAGAAACGATTAAAGCGGCACTGAAAAACTAATTTTCGGTGCCGCCATAAGCTATTGCCTTTCCTCTAAATCAACCCATAACGCCATCGCTTCATCTAGCTGTTTCTGTGTCTCAGCAAGAGGATTAAGTACGTTTTGCATTTCTTGGTAAGATTGCCCATAAAAACTAGGTTCATGGGTTTTTTGAGTCATGATTGAAATTTTCTTCTCCAACTCAGCTATTTTTTTGGGTAATAACTCAAGCTGTTTTTGCTCGTTATAACTAAGCTTTTGTTTCAGCTCAGCTGAACTTACGGGCGATTTATTTTTCTGATTACTTTCTTTTGCGACTCGCTTAAAAGGCGACTCAACATCACCCAACGCCTTGCCTCTTTTTAACCAATCACTGTAACCACCTACATACTTACCAATTTGCCCTTCGCCTTCAAAAACAAGCGTGCTTGTCACAACGTTATCTAAAAAGTTTCGATCGTGGCTTACAATAATAAGCGTGCCTTTATAATTGACGAGCTGCTCTTCTAACACCTCAAGCATTTCAATATCTAAATCATTAGTAGGCTCATCTAAAATAAGTAGGTTGGAGGGCTTAGCAAAAAGCTTTGCAAGTAATACTCTATTTTTTTCGCCTCCGGATAAAGCACTCACAGGCGTCATCGCACGTTTAGGTGAAAAAAGAAAGTTTGATAAGTAACCAATCATGTGTCTTCTTTCGCCATTAATCATCACATAATCTTGACCATCACCAATATTCTCAATAATCGTTTTATCAAGATTTAACTCACGATGCATTTGATCAAAATAGGCAATCTCAAGTGATGTCCCTATTTTAACTTTTCCTTGCTGAGGCGCTAATTCGCCCAGTAAAATCTTAAGCAGCGTACTTTTTCCTAAACCATTATTACCAATCAAACCAATACGATCGCCTCTGGTAATGGTTAATGAGAATTGATCCACCAACTTTTGTGTTCCAAATGAAAAGCTAACGTTATCCGCCTCAATCACTTTTTTGCCTGATTGATCTGCCGCTTGAACCACCACACTTGCTTTTCCTGCACGATCCACACGCGAAGATCGCTCAACGCGAAGTGACTCTAAGGCTCTCACCCGTCCTTCATTTCGTGTTCTTCTCGCTTTAATACCTTGACGAATCCACACTTCTTCATCCGCTAAACGCTTATCAAAAAGGGCATTATGCGTCGCTTCGTCTTCTAACATTTTTTCTTTTAAATCAAGATAACGCTCATAATTTCCAGGAAAAGACACTAACTTACCCCGATCAATCTCCAAAATACGTGTCGCCACACGATTTAAGAAAAAGCGATCATGGGTAACGAAAAGAACAGCACCCGCATAATTAATGATTTTCTCTTCCAACCAATCAATCGTATTAATGTCTAAATGGTTAGTAGGCTCATCTAACAATAATAAATCAGGCTGACTTACTAAGGCTTTGCCGAGCATTACCCGACGACGCCAGCCACCTGATAGCTCAGTGAGCTTTTTATGCGCAGGCAAATTAAGTTGATCAATAATACTTTCCACTTTTTGATCAATATGCCAGCCACCCCTTGCCTCAACCTCTTGCTGCACCTCATCAAGTACTTTTAAGTCTTCGTTGGTTGAGGCGGTATCTGAAAGAAGATTAAAATGATCAAGCAGCGCTTTAACACTAGCCAAACCTTCCTCTATTACTTCTTTAACCGTGCGATCAAGCTGACCGGGTAAATCTTGCTCTAGCTGACTAATACCCATTCCATTGCGGTAGATAATCTCACCGCTATCTGGGTCTATTTGACGTGAAATGAGCTTAAGCAACGTTGACTTACCCACACCATTACGGCCAACAAGACACACTTTTTCTTTTTGATCTAAAGTAAATTCTGCCTTGTTTAAAATAGGGTAAATACCTAAATCAATACAAAGCGCTTTCGACTGAATCAACATCATACAAAAACACCCTCAAGGAACAAACAAGTGAAAATCGAAGGGTGCTACTTTATTTGATTGCAGGTGGGAAATCATTAAAAAAGATATATTCATTAAAGAAATGAACAAAGCGGGCATAGCCTTCACCAGGAGAAGGCTTTAGAAAATAACCTGCCACGTTATAAGCGTGCGCTCGATTTACATCAACCTCTATATTTGAACCAGAAAAAATAAAGATAGTGATATGTTTTAAAGAGGGATCAGATCTAATCGTCTCTAAAAACTCAAAACCATCCATAGAACTCATAGTAATATCGAGCAAAATAACTAAAGGATAGTGTCGAATATTTTGCTCACGACTAAAGTCTTGCGTCTCAAAACCAAGCGATTGGCCGCCCTCTACCGCACCTATTAAATGCGCCGCACGAGAAGCAAAAGGAATCTTACCTTGCAATAAAGCAAGCGCATCTGCGCCACCACGCGCAAAATATAGAGGATGCTGAAAATCATATTTTGCAAAAAAACGTCTTACAACAGTAATATCAAGATCGTCATCTTCAACAAGTAGCACATTAACTTTTTTTAAACTCTGAAAACTCACAAACTCACTCCCTTAAGTTTATCTCGTTCTCTTATACCCAAAGTAATTGGAATCACGGTGAGGCGGCAAGCACGTGAACCCCATGAGCATAGATAAACTATGTGATTGGGCTGAATGAGCGGAGGCCAACAATACCGTGTTTTCAAGTACGAAGGGTATATATCATGCCTTACGATAAAGATATCTAAGACATTACCAAGCTTAGACAACTTCCTCACGACTGCTCAATAAAATTTTCACCTCAGCAGACTCATAAAAACGCTCAAGATGAGCCTGCACACGTGCCATTAAAAAATTATCTTTTTGCGATAATCTTCCCACATAAAAAGCGATCTTTTCCGTCATTTCTAAAACAATTTCATCTTTTAAACCCAATCCTTTTAACGCATCATATAACGTTACTTGTTTATTTTGCTCAAACCATGCAGCACAAAATTCGCGCAAAAGATCAGCGCAAAAGGGCTGTAATCTTAAATGATTCCATATTTTAGCTTGAAGACTAAAAACAGATTTAAGGGATGAAGCTTTAATTAAAGAAAATAAACTCGAGATTTTTGTATCGCTTATTTTTTCCCATAACTTAAACCCTGAGGACTGTATCTGTTCGGCACTTAAACTATGATCTATCACTTTTTCACTCAACTGAATAATACGATTAATATTATTTTTGATATAAGCTCTTGCCGTATTTTCAAGCGTTGCTTCCATATTGGGAACGGCTTTACTAACCCCCCACTTACCGACTTTAAGCAAAGAAGATAACCCCGGTACTTTAGATAAAAAATTTTCTTCAATAAAAAAGCCACGAATTCCTGTATATAGCACACCCGATATAAGCTCAGAATAAACAGGGCTAGCAACAATCTGATGAATCAACAAACGACGAGCATCAGTCAAACTCATTAGAAAAGAAATAAACTCATGAACATGATCAGTCTGAATTAAATCACTAAGTACTTTTGTATCATGAATATCAGCCTTGAGAAAAAGCAGCACATCAGCTGCTCTTGCCTCAACCATGAGATCATCAAACTCAGACTTCAAAATCAAATTAACAGCTAACTCATGTAATTCTTCAGCACAAAATGCCTGTTCAATCGTATGCGCCTTTAACCACTCAAGGCACTTTTCTGCTTCTGATACTGATTGTTGAGCTAACAAACCAGGAGAAAGCATTTTCTCAATATGATTCATCTGTAGCTTAAATAACTGTTTTCTTATGTCACTCATAAACAACCTCATCCCTGATTATATTACCCTGATTGCTTAATAATTCAGCCGCTGGAGTGGCGGCTATTCTTTGTCCTTCTGCCGAAGCCATATCAGAATTTATGCCATACAATACGCGCAAGTCTCCTTGTAAAACAGCCCTCTCACCTAACCCATCAACCATACTAACCACGCCTCTTACTGTCACGCTAGGAATAGCTTTCAGCGCTCTTATTTGAGCATCAAGTATGAGCGGATATAACCCTTCTGTTTCAATGCCAACCATCGGTAAATCCAATTCACCTTGCTTACCTTTTATCCAAATATAAAGCCGCTCTTTATCGAGCTGTACTATTTTAGTGCGCAAATATTTTGATAAAGGCACGGCACCTTTCTGAAAAAAGCCCAACAATGATTTTCTTTTCGTCACTTTTTCATTCAGCCAACCCATAAAAGCAAAACAACCGGCATAAAGTCGCGGCTGAATAATTAATGTTCTAATTGACTCAACAGGTAAGCGACGAGGCAAAGAAATAATTTCAGGCAAGGGAAAAACAATGCCCGTCTTTTTTTCATTACGTAAGGTAATATTTCTTATTCTTTTGGAAATCTTTAATTTTTTTAATGCACCTTTTCGCCACTCAATACCTGTGGGCAAACCCATATTTAAAATACTACCTAAATGAATAATATTCTTAGGATCAAATCCCTCAATTGCGACCAGGAATTTAAACGGCACAATACGATTAACAAAAGTATGTTTTTCTTCTTTTTTTTCATCGAACATTAACGATTGCTTTACCATTAAACGCGCCATTGCTTCTGTTACAGAGGCCAAGCCACAACTAGACATGACTATTATATTTTTCTTTAGCGCTTCATCATGATAATGATATAAAACAGATAAAAGACGGTAGTCTTGACACCCATCAATGTAATGCACGCCTGCTTGAATACAAGCTTCAACACATGCCTGCGTTTTACGAACAGATGAGGTATAACAGTTAATAACAACTGCTACTTTTGAAAACGCCTTAACTAAAGAAGCTTTTTCATCATACGAAACTAAACACCAAGGCAAATCGAGTTTTTGCGCAAAGTGTCTGAGGCGAGAAATAGAGTTATCTGCCAAAACAGGAACCAAACCTTCTGATTGCGCTTTTTTAGCCAAAGCACGCCCCATATAATGGGTGGCACCTAAAATAAGCCACTGGCTTTTTGCGGGAAAAACATTTTTATGTTGTGTCATTGCTGCATCCTTAGCCACCGTGGAAGTTACACGTAAACATTTCGTATTCTTACGCTTCAGGATCTTATTAAGATTCAATTCTCTCGTCAAAAAAATTGCAATCATACGCTATGACTGCTACATATACGACGCACTCCAGTAAATGTTTTTGGAGTAGGAGAAACTGAATATGGATTTTCACTCAACCCCTGTCGCCTCACCAATTAATGCTCATGATCGTGAGCTGTTTCGTATTATTCCTTGCAAAGCACTTTCTTTTAATGATCCTCTGTATTGGCTGTGGCTAGGCTGGCAAGACTTTAAAAAAGCGCCTCTTCAGGCGTTATTTTACGGACTCATTATTCTTTTTATCACCTACACAATAGCATTTATTGTTTTTTTAACAGGCAACTACCTGCTTATTTTTGCTTCTATTTCTGCTTTTATGTGGATCAGCCCTATTCTTGCTTATGGCTTTTATGATACGAGCCGACAATTACGCCAAAATAAATTTCCTTCTCTAAAACGCAGCCTTTATTCTATTTTTAGAAATAAAACAGCAACATGGAGCTTCGCTGCATTACTTTTTTTTTACTGCTTTTTTTGGACGCAAATAGCAGGTGTAATAATGCTTTTTTATCCCCCGCAACATCCCGTCATACTGCCTCAACTTGTACTTTTTTATGGTATCGGCTCTTTGATAGGACTGATTCTTGCGTCCGTTATTTTTTCAATTAGCGCATTCTCTATGCCGCTTTTAATGGATAGGCGCGTCAGTATCTGGACAGCTATGGCAAGCAGTATAAATGTTGTTAAAGAAAACATATTTACTTCAGCTTTTTGGGCTTTAATTATTTTTTTGACCGTATTAATTGGCTTAGCAACTTTTGGTTTAGGCCTTATCATTACATTACCTATCATTGGATTTAGCACATGGCACGCGTATCGTAACACGCTATTCCGTCATCGAGCCCATGAAGAGGGTGTACTTTTCATATAGCTTCACACCTATTAATTAGGATTAATTATTTTTTATAGTTGGCTTAATGTTAAGCTGCTCATATAATGCGTGCAAAAGCTGGATCGTAACCAGCAATAACATAGAAAACGAATATGGTAACACATAGCAAAATACCTTGATTGTTTTAGCGTTGTCATCTACGATTCTACGTGTATTTTTTCTTCTCTTTTCTGTTGCGAGAAGTAGAAGTTTATTTTGTTGTAGTCGTCTAGCTTGCTGTACAGAGCTTGATTACAGAGCGTTTGCTTACAGTATGTCATTAGTCTAGACTGCTAGCGCGCCTCGTTTTCCGACGTTTGTTTTAACGAATGACTGGTACACTAAACAGATTCCAGCCTTTCGTATCTTGTATTGCAAACTAAGTTTTTGGAAAGTTTGCGAACTCGCTTTGCAAACTTATATAAGTCAACCTTGAAACATTAAAAGGATTCCACAATGGAAGAAGAAATTATCGACATCAAATCTTATAGCAGCCGTAATGCAGATAAATTTGTTGTTCGCTTACCACAAGGTATGAGACAAAGAATTGCTGACGTTGCTAAAAATTACCACCGCAGCATGAATTCTGAAATTGTTTCTCGACTAGAGAGCAGCCTACGCGGCGAGCTGAGAATTCAAGAAGATGATCTTATTGATGCAGGCAAAACCATCATGCTAGAGCTGAGCAGTCAAGAACACGCAATTATTGAACAAGTGCGTAGACTGCCTGAAGGAAAAAGAGAAGCGTTGATGGAACTACTTGCTGCAATTTAATCATTTGCAATGAGATTCTTTTGCTTGGTTTTGCTGATGCTAGTTTTTGGGAAATATTTTTCAAACTAGGCAAGCCAGACCAAGCAAGCCCACCTTACTATCATCGCCCCTTAGTTTTCGTAAGTGATCACCCCTTGAAACTACATTGCCAAGCGTGATTTTTTCTTGCTATTTTTTCCAACTTGTATGACGCTATGCCTTGTTGCTAAGTAACCAGGATCGTTACCATGGAAAAGGCTGAAAAAATTAGGCTTTTAGAAGAA
>CAMAPQ010000017.1 GCA_945860125.1 Klebsiella pneumoniae | reverse complement strand
TGTCATAGAGAATCTCAGCGATCATAAATGGGATTAATATGAAATCAAAATAGGCGAGTGAAAGCGCAAAAATAGCAAATTTAAGTCTTTTTCTTGTAATAAAAAATAATTACAAAGACTTAATTGGCCACTATGCGGAATGACGGTTGTAAAAACCCTTGCATAGAAAAATAGACATTGCGTGGAATTTCGTTGTTTAACAAGTTGTTTCAGTATCGCGCACTAGGTGCGTTGGACAGTTTTTAGTTTTCCGTTTTATTCTGAGCTTATCGAAGGGTTCTATTCAAGCCTATCCTTCGACAGGCTCAGGATGAGTGGGGTGGGCGCTCAGGATAAACGGCGTTAAGATAACGATTGATATTCTATGTTGCTATTCTCATAAGGCTTATCGTTGATAAGCCAAAATAACAATGCCGCTATTGATAAAGTCCCACTTTGGCGTTAAGGGCAACTTTTTCGGCTTTCTAAAGTCCACCATAATTTTATAAGGCGTCTCTTCGTTTAATAAGGCGGTATATAGCTGGTGTTGTTTTGGAAAAAATTTATCTGCCTTAACATCAGTATTTAGAAAGCGCTGAAACCACCGCTCTGAAAGAATGAGATAAGCAGGTTTTCTTTCCAATAAGCTTGCTAGGCTCACATTTTCTGGTTCTGGCTGAATGGTAACCTGTGTCATCTCACTCCAGTTTGCCCAAGGTAATATTGTTTTTATTTTTTGATATTCTTTATTATAAAACATGCGTTCAAATGTTTCTTTTTGGTGATAAGCCGGCATGGTTTTAAATTGGTGATAGTTAGGTGGGATATTAATACCGTAAATCGGTGTCATCTCAACTGATTCAGTTGCTTTAACCTGTTTTGTTATCCAATCAAAAGCAAGATTTCGATCATCATTTTTTATTTGTAAAATACCTAGTATGGAAATAGTAAGCGTATATATCACGCCTAAAGCAAACATGGCAGATAAAATAAGGTTAAATATCTTTGGTTTTTTTAATAAAAATAAATCTACGGTTAGTTTTCCGGCGCCAATAACAAGAAAAGGCACAATGGGTAAAATATAACGAGGGGGGTGAAACGTCATGCTTCCCATTTTAAAATAGATGGTGAGCACAGTAAGAAGTAGTAAATAAATAGCCGATTTTTTTTGAGTTTTTGCAAGAAAAGCCATATAAAAAAAACCTATTGCAGATAATGCAAAAATAAACCCGCCTAAAATATCAATTAAATTAATTATATGAGCTATAAAAGATAAACGGCTAAAGCCTGAGCCTGTAACACCTGCGTAGGTACCTTGATAAAAATTTAACTCAATAAATTCAGCAATAAAAGCAGGAAAATCAATAATTGCATAGGGTGAGCCCAAAGCAAACCCAGTTGTAACTGCCAATATAATGAGCAGGCTGTTTTTTATGAAGCCAGTTAAAACTTCTCGTCCAGAAGAAGTTGTACTTCCCATTAGCGTAGAGGCCAAAAGCGGGATGATCATTAAAATTGCGTTGTATTTTGTTGAGGTAGCAAGACCAAGAATAAAACCTGCTAGCATAATATTTACGGCTGATTTTTTTTCCAGTACGCGTAAAAACATGTAAAAACTTGCTATACCCCAAAAACACAGAGGGATATCGACTGTTGCAAAGTGAGATAAGTTAATAAAACCTGCGCAAATAGCTAAAAATAAAGCTGAAAATAGACCTGTTTTCACATCAAAAATTTTGACAGCTATTTTATAAACAATAAATACCGTCGTAGCACCCATAAAAGCGCTCATCACACGTGATAATAAATATGTTTGGCTTGAAGCGTCTTGTGCGATACCAATAAAATCCACCAATGATTCAAAATAAGAAAATTGACTAAGAAATTTCACAGGTAAAACATTAAAGAAAAATATTAAGTAAATATGTAAGGAGGGATAAGCAAAAAAGTGTGGGTTAAAAGAGCCTTTTTCTGCCATTTTAAGGCTGGTTTCAACAATATCCATTTCATCAGGATGCCAAAGTCCTGGTAAGCCCCATGAGGCATAAAAAATAGAAAGAACAAAGCTGAGTATTGCAATGAAGTAAGCTAGGTAGACGTGTCTTTTTGTATTTTCCATCAAACTTACTCAGTTATTTTTAAATGAAGAGGCGGCAGGCAGTGCTAATTTACCTTTTGGGTAAATTAAAAAAGTTAAGTTTTCACACTGCTTTACTTTTAATGGGGGACCATTTAGTTGGGTAATTAACTTTTCATCTAGCTTTTCATAAGCGGCTGTTTTTGAATCTAGCAAAATAAAATCGTAATTCCCCTTAAACCAATCTTTGTTGATGATCCAAACGTAAGGGGTGAGTTCTTGTCTTAAAGAAACAATGTTTACATTATGATGTGAAAGCATGGCTGTATAACGTGCATTCCAATATTGCGCTGCACCATATTGAAGATTTTCCTTCTCTATTACGTTATCAATACAGTGAAATATTTCAGGATAATATTCTGATTTTATTTTTGTAAGATCAATGGTGCGATGATTGAAAATATGAGAAAAAATAAAAATGGGGACAATAATAAAAAGAGGCGATAGCAGTATTTTTTGAAATCTATGAGATAAAAAAGCGCCAAGCAACGGCACAAATAAAATGGGCAAATAAAATAAAGGTAAAAAGTAACGTGAATTTAAACCCCAGCCGCTGGTGTTTTTAGCAAATAAAAACAGTAACAGTGTTGCTGCTAATGAGATGAGCGCAAAAAGTGAGAAAAAATATACGGGCATTTTCTTTTCTGGCGACTCGTCTTTTGTTCTGTTTATAAATAAGAAAATGACGAGACATAAGGCATAGAAAATAAAAAACATAAGCCATGCGCCATGCCCTATCATTCGCATAGATGAAAAGCTCTCATCTAGCCATTTAATGTTTTGAGTAAGCCCTGCAGGGTCTAATTCAATAGCGGCAGAAAAATCAGTTTGATTCGGCACAAATTGCTTATAAAGCGCTCTTCCTAAGGCCGCACCTAATACTAAGGCTGAAGAGGTAAGAAGATAAGTTTTTGTTGAGAGCAGCCCTTTAAAAGGAGGTGTTACTTTCATCATAAAAAGAGTGGCAAGCATTGGTAAAATAGCATGAACTAATATTAGTTTGTCAGACAGAATTGATAGCGCTGAAATAAGTAAGATAAATATAAAAATAATCCAAGACTGCTCTTTTTCGTTTTTTTTCAACGCTAATATTGCGCAATAAACAAGTAGTAATAATGAAATAAATGCACCCACATGAAAGGCGCTAATAAGCGTATAAGCAAATGGTTTTTTAAGTAAAGAAGCGAGCATGCAAAAATATAGAAATGAAAAAGAGGAGATTATGACGGCTTTTTTTCTTGTCAAAAAAGCTGAATAAATCAAGTAAACTAGCACATAAATAAATAGAAGCTGAAACAGAAAATAAAGCCCAACACTTATATAAAAATCATTTGTTATCGCGTTTATTATGAAATAAAGAATAATGTCGGGAAAAAAGTAAGGCGAAGGTGTTAAGTACCATGAAGCCAAATGGCCGTTTTCTTTTATGAGATCTTTATAGAGCGCAGGTAAGTAAAGTGTGTCTGAATTATAGAACCAGTTAAAGTCAGGAAAATTGTGCGTAAAGTAGAAAGCTTGCAGGCAAGCTAAGGTAATTAGGCATAAACCAATATATAAAAGAGGTATTTTTGATTGAAGAAAAAAAAGTTTATTCTGCATTGTGAATAATTAACCAAGCAACGGCTGTATATATTGTGTAGGTGATAAGGATGATTAAGCAGGACTTACGCAAAGCTGCTCTAGCTTTGTTATCGCGCCTAGTCGTACGGCTTGTACTGCCTTCATCGCGACGCCTTGCTAGGACAGCTTTGCGTAAGTCCTATTAAACTCAATAATAATCCACATGATTTTTCGGGCACGAGATTTTAACTGATTTTTTTCAATTTTGCCTGACTGATTTTTTTGCCATCATACCTATCGTGCTTTAATCTCACTATAATTAAGTTTTTTACGCGTTCATATATTGGACCGTGATGTTAAGAGGTTGTTCCCTCTTGAGTTGCTTTATTGCACAAATTATTTTGTTAATGCGAGTTTATTTATGGTCCGTCAAAATCAGTTTTCCTCTGTTTTATCGCCTTATTCAGCCAGTTTGTTTAGTGGCTTAACGGCGTTTCTGGTTTTATTTTTAGGGTTTATTTTTGAGTTTTATTTTATTTTAAAAATGAATCATGGCACGTTTGTTTATACGTTGGATGATCCTTATATCCATCTTGCTTTGGCTGAAAATATTGCCCGCTTCCATTATGGTGTGAATCTTCTAGAGTTTTCATCGCCGTCTTCTAGTATTCTTTGGCCTATTTTATTAGCACCTTTTGCAAGCTTTGGTTTTGGCGTATACATGCCTTTATTAATTAATATGCTGGCGGCTTCTTTAACTTTATTTTTTTATTGGAAAATATTAAATAATGTGTTGGTTTTTCCGAGTGCAGCGCTTAAGAATACTGTTCTTACTGTTGTGCTGATTGCTTTAATTTTCGCCACCAATTTAATTGGCTTAGTTTTTAATGGGTTGGAGCATTCTGTTCATGTTTTGCTTGGCGTTGTTGTGGTTTCAGGTTTAATTGAGATCGCAGGTGAAAATAAAAAGAATCACCAATCGCTCACTTTAAATAGCCTGCTTTTTTTAAGTATTATTTTATTGCCGCTTATTCGTTATGAGGGGTTGGCTATATCTGTCCCTGCAATGATATTTCTTTTTATGAAAGGTTATCGTTTGCCGGTTGTTTTCTCTGCGCTTATAATTGCTTTTTGCATAGGTCTATTTTCTTGGTTTTTAATTTCGCTTGGCTTAGATGCAATGCCAGCTTCCATTTTGGCTAAGTCTAAAGTGGTATTGTCTGGTGGTAGTTTTGAGACGATTGGCCTGAAGTTTTTGGAAAATACCGCTTACCCACGATTTCCGATATCGTTACATCTTGTTGCTCTGATGTTGTTGCTCGGATTTACCTTTAATAAAAAAGCTGTTTTTGATGATAGAGTTTTAGCAGCTCTTTTCTCATTTGCTTTGTTGCTTCATTATTTATTTGGTGATTTTGGTTGGTATCGTCGTTATGAGATTTATATATGGGCAAGTGTTCTTCTAGTTTTAATTTATCTTGCTCGTAATATCATTACCGCGGTTGTTCCTCAGGCAAAAGGGGGTGCCTTTGCGCTTGTTTTAATTTTTACCATTATGGTTCTAGCGCCTTATATTGCCTGCGTTACCTCAACGCCTGTTGCTTCCAATAATATTTATCAGCAGCAATATCAAATGCATCGTTTTGCTGTTGAGTATTATAAAAAGCCTATCGCCGTGAATGACTTGGGCTACGTTTCTTATCGTAATGATGAATACATTCTTGACTTGTGGGGTTTGGCTTCAACAAAAGCGTTGAAACAGTTAGTTGCTACTCGTGAGCTGAAAGCGCAAATGAAAGCCCAAGGCTTGCCTTTTGATGAGCAAAAAAGTGTGGCGTGGATGACGCATCTTGCAGAAGAAAATCAGGTTAAATTTGCCATGCTGTATGAAGATGGGTTTTCATCGTTACCTGCGCAATGGATTAAAGTCGCTGAGCTGCGGTTGAGCCGAGAAAAAATTACGCCTGCTTTTGATGTGGTTGCTTTTTATGCTCTCGATGCCACCACGCGTGATGAAACGCGTGATGCGCTAAAAGAGTTTAAAGCTTCACTACCTGGCGAGATTATTTTCAATTTTCTGTAAGTCTTGCGCGCTCACGCTTGTGAAAAATGTGCCGTGGGTGTTACAGATGAAAATAGATCGAGAGATAAGGCCCAGCAATGTCGATGTCAGAATTTAGAGCGTTAAGATCATCAAAGGAATAGCTGATTTGTCTGTAACCTGCAATTGCGCCTAAGCCCATTTCTGCTTCATAGCCAAGGTAGAGGCTGATATCGTTTGATTTTGCTTTTTCTCTTAGGCTTAGCGCATTAGCTTCTGCACCGGCAAATAACCCTGTGAGAGGCAGATCAAATTGAGCCTTAACGTAAGCGAGCGGGTAAGTGCCGGTAATATCTGTGCTGCTTGTTGTGCTCCCTGATGCAAGCGTTATTGAGCCGTTAAACTGTCTTGCGGTTAAGCCAAGATCAAGTGATACCCAATTGTCCAGCACTTCATAATAAAGTGTGAGATCCGTAAAATTAAGATCAATCTGTGTGTTAACTGAGCTGCCCGCAGTGTAGGTTGTGCTTTTAAAAGTTTTAGATTGTGAGAAGGTGGTTGTTACGTCGTCAGCATAATCTGTCATGCTCAGTTTTACACTAGGTATAAAGGGTAGGGGATGTTCAAGCGCTGCAAAAATATAGGTTGAGGAGGTTGAGTCTAGACTCAAAAAATCACCTAGATTGATGTTATCACCCGCATTAAAAGACCCGCTTGGCTTGCTTTGCCAGGTTCCACCGCCTACAAATAACCCTAGCACAGTGTCAGCTTGTGCTGTATGTACGCTAGAGAGTGATAATGTGAGTAGCAGCGCACTGATCGCTTTATTTAATTTCATAAGCCTCATCCTTAGCGTGTTTTGTGAATGCAAGTTAGTGTTGCGTGATAGGTTACAGTATACACATAATTTTTTTGTGTTTTTTAAAGGTCCATTAGTTTGTTTATTTGATTACAGCTGGTCAATCTGGAAATGGAATTAAAGAGTGAGGTATTTGCCAAGCTCTCTTCTTTCTATTACATTGTTGCCTCGCTGGCGGGGTGTGTTATGTCTTTTCAAAGAAAACAGGTAGCAACTTGTGAATAAAAATCAGTTTATTAGAAATTTTTCGATTATTGCCCATATTGATCATGGCAAATCAACTTTGGCCGATCGTTTTATCCAGCTTTGCGGGGGATTGACGGATCGTGAAATGACCTCTCAAGTGTTGGACTCTATGGATATAGAGCGCGAACGAGGTATTACGATTAAAGCGCAGAGCGTGACGCTTAAGTTTTTGTCAAAAACAGGTATTGAGTATCAGCTTAATTTTATTGATACCCCGGGGCATGTTGATTTTAGTTATGAAGTCTCTCGTTCTTTATCTGCTTGTGAGGGCGCATTGCTTATCGTAGATGCCAGTCAGGGCGTTGAGGCTCAATCTGTTGCTAATTGTTACACCGCTATAGAGCAAAAGTTAGAAGTTATTCCTGTCTTAAATAAAGTTGACTTACCTCAGGCTGAGCCTGAGCGTGTTGCTAAAGAGATAGAAGATGTTATTGGTATTGACGCAAGCCGCGCATTGAGCATTAGCGCTAAAACCGGTGAAGGTGTTATGGCGTTGTTAGAGCAGCTTGTTGAACTTGTTCCACCGCCCGATGGAGAAATTGATGCACCTTTACAGGCGTTGATTATTGATTCGTGGTTTGATAATTATCTAGGCGTCGTCTCTTTAGTGCGCGTTAAAAATGGGAGCATTAAGAAGGGTGATAAAGTACTTATTAAGTCGACCGGTGTTGCTTATTATATTGATGCTGTTGGTATTTTTACGCCTAAGAGATTACCTACAGAAAAGCTGGTTGCAGGTGAAGTTGGTTTTGTTGTTGCTGGCATAAAAGAGATAGGTGGTGCGCCAGTAGGCGATACATTGATACATTCTCAGTCGCCACAAACGGCAGCCTTACCTGGTTTTAAAAGAATTAAACCTCAGGTTTATGCAGGCTTATTTCCCGTAAGTTCTGATGATTATGAAGATTTTAGAGAAGCGCTTGCTAAGTTAACCTTGAATGATTCCTCTCTTTTTTATGAGCCAGAAACATCTGATGCTTTGGGTTTTGGTTTTCGTTGTGGTTTCTTAGGTATGTTGCATATGGAGATTGTGCAGGAACGTTTAGAGCGAGAGTACAATCTTAATTTAATTACAACTGCGCCGACGGTTGTCTATGAAATATTGCTCACAAATGGGCAGGTTGTAAATGTGGACAACCCCTCTAAAATGCCAGCGCTTAACTATATAGAAGAAATGCGCGAGCCTATCGCTGCGGTTAATGTTCTGGTGCCCCAGGAGTATGTTGGTAATATTATGACGCTTTGTATTGAGCGGCGCGGTGTGCAAAAAAACATTCAATATTTGGGGCGTCAAGTTTCATTGTCGTACGATATTCCAATGAATGAAGTCGTGCTGGATTTTTTTGATCGGGTTAAATCAGTGAGCCGTGGGTTTGCATCGCTAGACTATACTTTTTGTCGTTTTCAGGCAGCCAGTTTAGTCAGAATCGACATACTAATTAACGCAGAACGTGTTGATGCTTTGGCAATGATTTGTCATCGTGATCAGGCTCAATATCGTGGTAGAACGGTTACTGAAAAAATGAAAGAACTCATTCCTAGGCAAATGTTTGATGTGGCAATACAAGCGGCTATTGGCACTCAAATTATCTCTCGCCAAACTGTAAAAGCGCTTAGAAAAAATGTATTGGCTAAATGTTATGGCGGCGATATTTCTCGTAAGAAAAAACTGCTGGAGAAACAGAAAGAAGGCAAAAAACGCATGAAGCAGGTCGGTAGCGTTGAGATTCCTCAGGAGGCTTTTTTAGCCGTTTTGAAAGTAGATAAGTGAGGCTTGTCAGGCTTTAATCGCCTATTTAATTTTGATTTAGAGGCTTTGTATGGATATTGATTTTGCGCTGGTGCTAGTGCTGCTCACAGGATTTACAGGTATTTTTGTTTTACTGGATTACGTGTTTTTTAAAAAAAGAAGAGCGCAGTCTGTGCAAAATTATCGCTCTGAAGTAGGCGATAAAATCGATTGGGATGTGGTTCGTGTGCTTGAGCGGGAACCCTCATGGATTGAATATCCTAAGTCTTTTTTTCCTGTTTTTTTAATTGTACTTTTACTGCGTTCTTTTTTAGTTGAACCCTATACCATTCCTTCAGGTTCTATGCTGCCTACGCTAGAGGTGGGAGATTTTATTCTTGTTAATAAGTTTGTCTATGGTTTACGGCTGCCTGTCGCTGGAACCAAAATCATTCCTATTGATAATCCTCGGCGTGGCGATGTCATGGTTTTTCGTTACCCAGAAAAGCCCTCTGTGAGTTATATCAAGCGTGTTGTTGGTTTGCCTGGAGATTTAATTAGTTATAAACATAAAGTATTAAAGGTAAATGGTGTTGAGGTGAATACCGAGTTATTAGCTGAGTTGCCACCACAGATGCCCCAGCAAAGACTTGTGCGTGAGCAGCTTGATGACGCTAGCCATGAAATTCTTGTTAGTCTTTCCACTGATATAGGCTCAGGTGAGTGGGCTGTGCCCCAGAATCATTATTTTGTGATGGGTGATAATCGAGATAACAGTCGGGATTCTCGTTTTTGGGGGTTTGTTCCTGATCAAAATCTAGTTGGCCGTGCTTTTGCCGTGTGGATGAATATGCCAAGATGGGTGCCTACATTCCGGCGTAATGGATGGATTGATTAAAAGTAAGCTATCTTTCTTTTTAGGACTTACGCAAAATTGTTCCAGCAAGGCGTCGCGATGAAGACAGTACAAATCGTACGACGAAGCGCGACAACAAAGCTGGGCGGTTTTGCGTAAGTCCTACTTTTGTTTATTCGTTTTTTATAAGGGTTTTTTCAAGGAAGAAGGAGGCATTATGTTACTAAGAAAGCCGCGCACGACAAATAATTTGATTGCTCAGTCTCAATCTTTAAGGACAGATCAGAAAGGGATGTCTGCCATTGGTATGGTTGTAATTTGTGTTTTAATAGGCTTTTTTGCCTTGGTTGTTATTAAGCTGGTGCCTTATTATATTGATGACTCTATCATTAGAAAGCTGTTGCAGGATGTGGCTTCCTCAAAAGAAGCAAAAGCGGGCGATAAGCAAAAAATAATAGATAACATGGATAATGGCTTTATGAGCAATGCCATTTATTATTTGACGACAAAAGATGTAAAAGTTAAAGAGGATGGCAAGGGCTTTTTAGTTATTAATCTTGACTATGAAGTGCGAGCCCCGTTTTTTTATAATGTAGAACTTGTGTTGACGTTTAGAAACTCTCAGCGCATTTACAATGGTGTTATTTAATTAGGAGTTGTTTTGCAAGAAGAGATATTAGAAAAAATATTTCGTCAGTTGGGATATCGTTTTAAAGACCTCTCTCTTTTACGTCGAGCTCTGACGCATCGCTCAGTGAGCGGCAGTGTTTTAGAGAACAATGAGCGTTTTGAGTTTTTTGGTGATTCTCTTTTAAATTTTATTATTGCTGAGGCTTTATTCGAAAAATTTCCCAAGGCGAAAGAGGGTGAGTTGAGTCGTTTGCGGTCTCACTTAGTAAGCGGTGCTACTTTAGCTGAAGTGGCTGCCTTTTTATCTTTGGGAAATTACTTGTTGCTTGGCGTGGGCGAACTAAAAAGCGGCGGTTTTAATCGAGAATCAATTTTAGCAGATGCGGTTGAAGCAATGATTGCTGCTATTTATTTGGATGGAGGGATAGCGGCTTGTCAAGAGGCGATCGCTCGTTGGTTTGCAAGTCGTATTGATAGTGTCAATTTTAAGCCTATTAAAGATCCTAAAACCCAGCTTCAGGAACATCTCCAGTCTCATAAAGCCACGCTACCTAGATATACAATTACCTATATTGGTGGTGATGCGCATGATCAAGTTTTTGGCGTAGAGTGCCAAGTTGATGGGGTTGAGGGTAAAACCTATGGTGAAGGCACAAGTCGGCGTCGTGCTGAGCAGAAAGCGGCAGAGTCTTTTCTAAAATTGCTCAAAATTTAGTTTTTTAATTGTACGTGTATTTAATTGTATGTGTCGTAGAGGTTTTTTTATGCGGGTAGGCTATGTTGCGGTTGTTGGCCGTCCTAATGTTGGAAAATCAACACTGTTGAATCATATGGTAGGGCAGAAGGTTAGTATTACATCAAGAAAGCCGCAGACCACTCGCCATCGTGTTTTAGGCATTAAAACAACGGAAGAGGCGCAGCTTATTTTTGTTGATACACCTGGTATTCATAATGCGGATCATCGCCCTATGAACCGTTTGATGAATGAAACTGCTTTTCAATCAATGTTGGGTGTGGATGTGGTGTTATGGGTGGTTGAAGCGCTCAAGTGGTTACCAGATGATGAAAAAGTTTTAGCTCGCTTATCTGATCTTCAATGCCCTGTTTTGTTGGTAATTAATAAAATTGATCAATTGCCACGTAAAGAGGCGTTGTTACCCTTCATTGAAGAAATCGCTGAAAAATACTCGTTTGCTGGCATTTTACCGATTTCTGCTTTGAAGTTTAATCAGCTGGATCATCTTGAGCAGGAGGTTTCTCGTTATTTGCCAGAAGGAGAGCTTGTTTTTCCTAATGATTGGGTAACAGATAAATCGATGCGCTTTTTGGTTTCGGAAATTGTGCGGGAGAAAATTATCAGGCAATTAGGCGAAGAGTTGCCTTATGAAATTGCTGTTGAAATAGAACAGTTTAAAGAAGATGATCGCCTGGCTGATATTGGTGCGGTAATTTTTGTACAAAGAGAAGGGCAAAAAAGGATTGTAATTGGTGCGAAAGGTGCTCGCTTAAAGAGCATCGGTTCTTCTGCAAGAGTGGATATCGAGAAGCTTTTAGATAAAAAAGTTATGTTGCGTTTGTGGGTGAAAGTCAAAGAGGGTTGGACGGACAATGAGCGCTTTGTCGTTGATGTTGCGCTTTCAAATGGCCCTATTATTTCTGGCTTGACTGTAGAGGCTGATCTTGCTGTCGAGACTGAAGAGGGCGATGAGCAAGTATTATCTGCTGAAGATGTTGTAACAGATGTGGTTACGTTATTGGATGCAGAGCAAGTGCTTGAACCCAATAAAGATCCTAGCTAGGCATATTTGGTAGAAAAGCTAGGTCTAGAAGCTGGCAAAAATTATGCAAAAAAATATTGTGCTTGAGCCTGCTTTTGTTTTGCAGAGCCGACCCTATAGAGAAACAAGCCTTTTAGTCGATTTTTGGTGTAGAAATACAGGACGGTTTTCGGGGATTATTAAAGGCATAAAAAAGTCTCAACCTGCATGGTTGGGCTTGCTACAGCACTTTACGCCTTTGCTGGTAAGTGCTGTAGGGCATGGTGAGCTTAAAACAGTCACACATATTGAATTAAAGGAAATGCCTTTTTTTCTAAAAGGCCGCGGTTTTTACTGTGCTTTTTATCTGAACGAACTCGTGCAGCGTGCCATATATAATCCTTTTGATGCTTATCCTGAATTATTCGATTTTTACGGGGAAACACTTGGTTTTTTGGCGAAAAATCATGATTTTGGCGCTATTCTAAGAGCATTTGAAAGGGTGTTTCTTAAACAGTTAGGTTATGAGTTACGATTGGATATAGATATATACCAACAGCGAATAGATCCTCTTAAAATGTATTTTTATGAAGCAGATCAAGGCTTTTCTCTTATTGAGTTGGTTGAGCCGCAGCAAAAAAACAGATGCTTTTTGGGCGCTTCACTGTTGGCTTTTGATCAAGGCTTATTTGCTAATTTGCAAATGAGAACAGATGCAAAGCGCTTAATGCGTTTAGCTCTGCTTCCCTATGTAGGCTATCAAAAATTTGAGAGTGCGCAGTTTTTTAAAATGCCAGATTTAACGCGTACAGACTAAAAAATAGACAGACTTAATTATAGCGGGAGATAAAATGCCGTCTTGTGTATTGCTTGGCGTCAATATTGATCATATTGCAACTTTAAGACAGGTCAGAGGAACAAAATATCCTGATCCTGTTTACGCAGCTCAAATCGCTGAACAAGCAGGTGCGGATGGCATTACCTTGCATTTAAGGGAAGACAGGCGCCATATTCAAGCGCGTGATGTTCAGCTCTTAACCCAAGTTTTGCAAACACGCATGAATCTAGAAATGGCAGTCACAGATGAAATGGCGCTTTTTGCTGAGCAAATATTGCCTTTGCATATTTGTTTAGTGCCAGAAAGAAGAGAAGAATTAACAACAGAAGGGGGGCTGGATGTTGTTAAGAATTATGATCGCATAAAAAACATAATGACAAGATTAACGAAGATAAATAGTGAAGTTTCATTATTTATTGATCCTTGTTTTGAGCAGATTGACGCCGCTATTGCACTGCGCGCCCCTGTTATAGAAATTCATACTGGTGCTTTCGCAGATGCGGAGGGTGAGGCGCAGCGCACTGAATTAAAAAAAATTCAAAGTGCTGTGAGTTATGCGGCTTCAAACGGATTAGTCGTGAATGCAGGGCATGGTTTGCATTATCATAATGTGCAGGCTATCGCACGCATTGTTGCTATTAATGAATTAAATATTGGTCATGCGATTATTGCGCGGGCTGTGTTTGTCGGTCTTTTTGAGGCAGTAAAAGAAATGAAGCATCTTATTGTATGTGCTTAAAGAATATTGAGTATTAAATGATTTATGGTATAGGCGTTGATTTAGTTAAGGTTTGTAGAATTAATCACTTTTTCGAGCAAAAAAAAGAAGAAAAATTTGCAAGAAAAATATTGAATGATCGTGAGTATGCTTTCTTCGTCTCTGTATTAGAGAAAAATAAATTAAAATCAGTGCTATTTTTGGCAAAAGCTTTTGCAGCAAAAGAAGCAGTTGCCAAGGCTTTAGGTACAGGATTTCGCCAGGGCGTTTTTTTTAAGGATATTGAAATCATTAAAAATAGCGTAAATAAGCCTTCGATTGTGTTATATGGCAATGCGCTGCAGTTAAGCGAAAAGAAGCAGATTAAAATGATACATATTTCTTTATCTGATGAGCAGGATTGCGTCATCGCTTTTGTTATCATGGAAGTATAACGGTTCATTCCATTTTTAATGAGGCGGATTGTGAAAAAATTAACGCTAGATAAGATCGTTCAATCTCAAGGTTTTGGTACTCGTAAGTATTGTCGCGATTTAATCGCTCAGGGCGAAGTTGTTATTAATGGACAAAAAGAAACAAATTATCGTTCTTTATTTGAGGCAGAAGGGCTGATTTTTTCAGTGTTTGATGAAGCGTGGCAATATCGTAAAAATGTTTATATTGCTTTAAATAAGCCTTCTGGCTTTGAATGTTCGCGCAAGCCCAGTCATCATCCTGGTGTGCTCACCATTTTTCCAGAGCAATTTACTTGGCGTGATGTTCAGCCTGTTGGTCGTCTTGATCATGATACAACGGGGCTTTTATTGATGTCCGATGATGGGTCTTTTATTCATGCGTTATCTTCGCCTAAAAAGCATGTTCCTAAGGTGTATGAGGCGACAACCGCTGATCCTGTTACAGATGAATTAGTATCAACTTTACTAGCGGGTGTTTTATTAATTGATGAAGATTTGCCTTTGGCTGCTGTTGTTTGTAAGCAGTTAGATACCCATCTATTAGAAATTGTTTTAGAGCAAGGCAAGTATCATCAGGTAAAACGCATGCTTGCAGCTGCGGGGAACCAAAGTGTTGCATTAAATCGTCGAGCAGTGGGTGATTTAACGTTAGCGACTTTAGGGCTTGCTCAGGGTAAGTGGTGTTATCTTGAGCCTCATCATTTAGCATTATTAGGGTTGAATTAATCATGAATCAAGATAATAGGTCTGCCCATATTTTTGAAGATAAGAAGAGTAAATCCCAGGTGAAGCGAGAGCTTATGGCGCTTCAAAAGCTTGGGAAAGATCTTATTGAAATGAAAGGGAAGGGGCTCAACGACTTGCCTCTTTCTGATGTGATGCGTAACGCTATTCTTCACGCAAGAACTTTAACGCGTGGCGCCTTAAAAAGGCAGCTACAGTTTATTGGTGGTTTAATGGTGAGAGAAGATGTAGAGGCAATCACCAAGCAACTTAATAATCAATTGCAACCGATCAAGCAAGAAGTTGATGCCTTTCATCAGGTTGAGTCTTGGCGTGATGGGCTGATTGCAGGAGAGGTGGGTTTATTGGATGAGCTTATTGATCAATATGAAAAATTAGATCGGCAGTATCTTACCCAGCTTATTCGTAATGCAAAAAAGGAGCGTGAACAACAAAAAACACCTAAGTCTGCTCGGTTACTTTTTGACTATCTATCTTCCCTTAGCGAGGGTGCCTCATCTTAACTTTATGAGCTAGCAAACAATGCCATTGTGGATTCCTTTTGTTGTATTTGCAGCTTTTATGCAATCTTGGCGTAATGCGTTTCAGAAGCAATTAAGTTATAAGAAAGTACCTGTATTTGGCGTAACACTTGCGCGTTTTATAATGGCCGCACCAATGGCTGCCCTTTATCTATTTTTTCTTCATGCTTGGCGCCCCATACCATTGCCGGCTGTGAGTGCTAAATGGGCTGTTTTGGTATTTTTTGCTTCTATTGCGCAGATTATTGCAACCTCTTTAATGGTTCAGGTTTTCCAGCTTAAGAATTATGCGATGGGCGTGGGTTTAGCAAAAAGTGAAGCCGTCATTGCAGCTGTGCTAGGTGTCATTTGGTTTAACGCGCCTTTGTCTTTTTGGGGGTGGGTTGGCGTTGTGATGGGGGGTGTTGCAGTGTTACTTATGAGTGGTGTTCACTCTTTTCGAGCCTTTCCATTTAAAACGGTTGCACTTGGGTTAGGTAGCGGTCTTTCTTTTGCGTTGACCTCTCTTTGGGTGCGTGAAGCAAGTCTTGATCTGGGAATGCCTTTTCCTCACAGTGCAGCATGGGTTTTGCTGGCTGTGCTTACCTTACAGACCTTGCTATTAGGCCTCTGGCTTTTACTTCGTGATTTAGCTGCGTTAAAAGCTTTATTGAGGCAACCGCTTTTAATGTTTTTGACTAGCTTGGCAAGCTTTTTAGGTTCCGTAGGGTGGTTTACTGCAATGAGTCTTGAAAAAGTGCCGCTTGTTAAAACATTAGGGCAGGTTGAGATTTTTTTTACACTTCTCATCTCTTTTTTTTGGTTCAACGAAAAACTTAATAAGAAAGATATAGGCGGCTTTGTGTTAATTGCCGTTGCCGTTATCTGTGTGGTGTTGGCATAATGCAAAAATCACAAAACAACACAATGTACTGCTTCTGTAACTAAAAATTAAAAAGGGGCTTATTTTTTATGCAAACAACTCAACACGTTCCCCAGCAGACTGCTCAAGAAGCCAGTGCTGGTTATGTAGGCTATGTTTATGGGGTTTGCCAAGATTCTTTATCAGGCCTATGGTCGCTTATAACACCTATTTTTTCTGCTAGGAAAAGTAATGAGGGGCTTAATCTAACATCCGACAGCTATCATTTCTCTCATCTATTAAAAGATATCTTGCCTGTTGTTATGGGGCGGGCTCATGACATTGAAACTCAGCCGCATCACGAGAGTATGCTTAAGATTTCATCGGATATTAATGCTGTATGTGCGCTGGCGCTGAGCCCTCCTGAGCGTATAAAGTCGCTCAAAAATATCTTAAAAGAAAATTTAGAGGTTGTTTCAAATGTCATGACGGCTACTGAAGAGGGTTCAGTATTCTCCAGTGTCTTATCATCCTTACCTCAACCTTTACAAGAACAGATTCATTTTGCATTAAAGACACAGCAGTCTTCTTGGTTTTCTTGGACTGCTCGCATGGTTTTTCCTTTATGCAATAAGAGCTGGAAGACTTGGCTAATTGATCAGATTCCAGACACAATATTTACAAGTGCTTTTGCGCAAACTGGTGCTGCATTAAGAATGAATTTTAATGCTCAGCTAGATGAAATTAAGCCGTTCGATGGCGATAGTTTATGGCACATGGGAGCAGATTTTTTGGTAGCGTCTAATCCAACGCTTGAGAGTAGCGATCAGGTTAGGGAATGGAAAGAAGCTTTAAAAAAACAGGTGCCTGGTTTCAGGCAAATGATTGAGTCGGGCTCTATTGATCAGGGGGATATTCTTGCCAAAATTGAGCCATTGGTTGAAGCCTCTCATTTGCCTCCTAGTCTTCAATCCAAGCTTAATACAGCTTTCAATAGTATGAAAACCCATCAAAATTATGCTATTGCGCAAGCTATTTTGCCGATGCTTGGGAGTGATCTACAAAAATGGGTCATTGATCAGTTGCCAGATGAACTTTTTACCGAGGCAGCAACTATTTTAAACGAGCAGGTTAAGTTGTTTGATCCTGCCACTGAATTTCCTTTTGTTCAGACTTTTGCCAAGTTGATTCAAGACTCCATTAAAGTTAAAGCGCTCAGAGAATTTGCAGGAGATTTGACGCAAAATTACTATAAATATATTGCTGCTCAGCCTGAAGATCTTTTTAGTATGGCTATTCCTGTTTTGCGCTTAGGCAGTCAGGCCACACCCAGTGAGCAATTGGGTGCCTTTGCTCAACATGCTGGAATTTGTTTTCAAAAAGGGATGCAGTTGTTTGGTGATGATATTAAAGATGTTGAGTTTAAAAGCGTCTTAGATCAGCTAAAGCAAGATATTGAGCCTATGTCAAAAGAGGCTCTCAGAGCAATTTTAGACCAAGATCAAGCTTCAAATGGTCCGTTGGCTAGGCTGGGTATTACACTTGATGATATTGAGCCTGAGCCCATTAAATCTGCCACGATTGGTCAGGTACATAAGGCTAAAATGAAAGAGCGTGTTGAGCTTTATGTTAATAGTCATAAAGAGGTGATTATTCAGGAAAAAATCGTTGCCGTTAAAATTATGCGGCCTCATTTACGAGAGCGGATTGAGCGTGAATTTGGTATGTTATATTCTGCGGCCAGTTCTCCAGCAATTAGAGCAACATTGCTCGATTTAAAAGCCTCTATTTTAGAAGAAACAGATTTTGAGCATGAAGCAGAAAATGCACGAATTGCAGCAGGCATATATACGCATTCACAGAAAAAAACAGGCGGATTGCATGTTGCGAAGGTGATTGACCAAAGCACTAATATTATGGTGCAGGAATTTGTTCAAGGTAAAAGTATCCAGTCTTACTACAAAGGTTACTTTAAAGAAGGACAGGAGTTTGCTAAGGCTGATTTTCTCAATACAGTAGGCAAGTTATTAAATATTGAATTACAAGTTTGGATCAATGCTGTATTCAATGGTCACGTGGCACTCTCTAATGGTGCAGGGCATATTGAGGGGGATCGTCATGGCGGCAATCAACTTTTTGATTATGAAAACAAGCAGCTTAATTTAATTGATTTTGGTGCCGCAACTCCAATGACGCGTATTGAAAGAAAAGCATTAGAAAAGCTTTCTTTGGGGGTGGTATTTGGTCGGCCTAAGATGGTGCGTCATGCAATAACTGTTTTTCTACCTGAAATAAGAAATCTAGAGCCTGCTAAAAAAAGAGAATTAGATAATGCGCTGGCTAAAGTGGTGTCGCGCGCAACTCAGGATGAAAAAGTAGATAATATTATTGATACGTTAACGGACCCTGAATTTAATGTCACTGTGGAAAATATTTCTGAGACGCTCAAAGGGTTATCTGAGCAAGACATTAAAGTTTTATTAAATAAAAAGCAGCCTGCTATAGCGCTTGCATTATTAATTAACCACTTTCCTGAAATTCAAGAAAATGATGCTTTAAAAGATGCCTTGAGCAAAGTATTGGTTGAGAGTCATAGTCGTGTATTGCGCTTTCATCCAAGAAAGTGGCTTGTGAATAATGTCAATCAAGTATTAATTATGAATACGAATAAACGTATTATGGATGTGCTTTTTTCTTTTGATTTAAAAGCACCTAAGGCATTGGTTCAGTTGCACAGAGGCTCAAAATTTATTGAGGATCAAATTCGTCATAATAATAAAGAGAAAGCATTGCATTCTAAGCTTATGGAAGATAAAGGTCTGCTAAATTACAAAGTAAAAGCGCAGCTTAAGCAGGATAATATTGGCAATATTTATGCTTCTGCCGCCATAAAAGGAAAGTTAGCTTCTTTATTCCGAAGGCATTTTTAGGAAGAGACCATGGATAAAAAAAAAGCTGAATCAACGGGTATTGTTTATTCTACTGGGCAAGGCCGAATGTGCCCAGATTGTGGAAAATCTGATCATAAAGGGCCTTGTGAAAAAGAAACAAAAGTTCACGGCTCAGTTGATGGTGTTGTACGAATTAGCCGTGAAACAAAAGGACGAAAAGGGAAGGGTGTCACCCTTATTACGGGTGTACCCTTAGACTATACTGCTTTACAGGCGCTTGCTAAACAGCTTAAAGCGCGCTGTGGTAGTGGTGGCACGGCAAAAGAGGGTGTCATTGAAATACAAGGAGAATGGCGAGATTTTTTAGTAGAAGAGTTAAAAAAATATCATTGGAAAATAAAAAAAGTATGATTAATTTAACTGTAAATTAATCAGTAGCAATTACATTCTTTTTGGAATTATGTTGTATGGCGGGTAATTTTTATATTTATTTTATGTCTAATCTAGAGTCTGCTATTTAGGCAGATTGCTTTGGGTAAAAAGTCTATTTTTGACAGAAGCTATTTTAATTAAGAGGAGAAAATTTATGAGTAAATCTTTAGTTATCGGTACGGTGCTAGGTATTGCAGTCGCAACGGCAGGAGGTGCAATTGCAAGTTTTTCTTTTTTGAAAAAAGCCCCTGAATTTGCTCAAGTATTATCAGCACAGCCTTTGATCGAATCTATTAAAACACCACGTCAAGAGTGCAGGGATGAAACGGTACAAGTGCCGCGCCAAGAGTGTCACAGTGTTATAGTTCAGCATCAGCGTCCTGCTCAAGATCAAAATCGTGTAACAGGTACACTGTTGGGTGCGGTAGTGGGTGGGGTGCTTGGTCATCAGGTTGGTGGTGGTCATGGTAAAGATGCTGCAACCGTTTTAGGTGCAGCCGCAGGTGGTTATGCTGGCAATAAAACACAGCATAATATGCAAAGAGGTAACACCTACTCTACGACTGAGCAGCGTTGTAATACAGTCAATGAAACACGCGTTAAGCAAAAGTGCAATACAGTTTATGACTTATCAGAAAAAATTATTGGCTATGATGTGACCTATAAATTAGGTGACACACAAAGTAATCTGAAAATGGATTACAACCCAGGTGATCGTATTGCTGTTAAAGATGGCCTGCTCGTTTTAAACGATCCAATGAAATCACTGCCTATAGAGGCGGCAGGCGATTCATTAAATAGCAGATCAATTCCTGCGCCGTCTGGCTCTTCTTTGCCAATTAACGGAAGATAAGCCTCTCATGGCTTTTTCTTTTGCATAATGGTGCAAAATACAGTCAATTTTCGTCATTGCCCGCTTTGTAAAAACTTATTCTTATCAATCTATGGGGTGTTTTTAGCCCCATTGCTGCGGTTAGGTTTAAGGCTCTGGATGTTTTTCTTTCAGCTTGAAAAAGCTCATTTGCGCCTGTAATTGAGCTAGTTCTTTTGCCAAAATACGTAGAGCATCTTTGTCTGTTATAGCATAAGCATGTGTTTTTTTTGGCGGAAAATTTTTTTCCTCTATTATAGGTTTTATAGATGATTCAATAGACTTAAATTGTTTTTCTATCTCGCTATGGCATTTTTTTACCGTCATTATATTTTTTTCAAATTGGCATGTTATTAAGTTAATTCTTTTTGATATTTTTTGATAATATTCTGAAGATTCATTGATATGAATATTTAGGTATCCTTCTGCTATTTTATTAAGATGAATTAGTAGTTCTCTTTCTTCAAATTCTTGCTCAATATTTTTTTCATTTAATTTTTCAATATTTTTATTTTTAATATCTTTCCGATTGAAAATTAAATATACATAAATATATAAGTTCGTAACCAATGCGGACATAAAAAAATATAGATTTTTCTTGTCTAAATCTTCTTCTTTTTTGCTGTCTAAAATAGCTGCCGTCATTTTTTTGTCATTCTCATCCTGTCGAGCTTTTGTGTTGTTAATGAGTAATTTTTCCGCCTCAGTGATTGCGTTTTGGTTTTCTGCGCCGCTATAATCCTCCTTCTTTATTAAGTCGTTTGTTAATTGTTCGCTCGCTGTTTTATTAAGAACTTGAGCTAATTTAAGTGTTTTTTGAGATTTATTATCAAGAGTGCTTAAGTTTTTTTGAATAAAAAAAGAACAGAAGAGCGGAATAATAATAAGAAAAATGATGAATGAAATTTTGTCATAGTCTGTTCTGAACATGTTTTTGCCGTATAAATAAGATAACTTATTAATATTTAAGGTTAATTATCTGTTTTTTACAATATTATTGTATGTGTTTTTTGAGATTAGAAATGTGAAATTAATAAAATTAATTGTGTTCGTTTTTTTTGTTTCCCTTTTTGGTTGCGATTCATTTGTTTCAAATAATAATGGCGTTGATCATCCAGAAAAAATAGATAAAAACAATATTGAAAATAAAATTTTATTCGGTGAATGGTTTAAAAGAAAAAATAAAGCCATAAATGAAGAGATTTATATTGAAAATAAAAATGCTTATCTTGATTCTACAGATAAAGACAAGAAAAAAATTTTGAGTGAGCTAAATGGCTATAAGTTATTATTAAAAGATCACCATAATTTTTTTAAAAATGAGAAAATTAACGCTGACTATAAAGATAATCATTATATTTATAGTATTGTGTATAAATTCAAAGATAAAAATAAGTTTGAGGCTATTTGTATTGAGCTTGATAAGGCAAATATAACAGATAAGTGGGCAGGATTTAATAGAAAAACAAATATGTATTATATTTATACCGGTTCTTTTTTTAGCGAGAAAATTGCGATAAGGCGCGTTGATTTTTTTTCGTCTATTACAGGGATTAAGCCTTCAATTGAGTTAAAAATAAAAAGTTAGAATTTTAAGAGGTTTGATTTAATATGCGTTTTCCGCTTTATTTTATGGTTTTTATTTTATTTTATTCTGTGAAATCTTTTTCATCTTCTTACGTTTATGGTAGTGATAACCGTGAAAAAATGATGCCGGCTATGGAAAAAAAATTTTCTATAAGAGATAAAAATTATGATAATGAGTCTGACTTTTTGGGGGCAGGATCAATTAATTTGATAGATAAATTTCCTGATGTTAAAAAAGTAGATTCATTTAAAAAAAATGAAGAACCTTTGTCAGGTAAAAAAACAAATAACTTAATATATTTAAGCGATAAAAATCATAAAAATAAATCTGTAAAAGTAAAAAAACGAATAAAAAAATCGGTTTCAGTACTTGATAAAAAAGATCAAGCAGATCAAGAAAAACTAGCCAGAGAAAGAATATCTTCTGCTTTAACTGACGTAGATGGCGCAATAAATAAAATAAATGATGCCGATAAAATCGCTGAAAAAATTATAAATAATGCCAATGCAGAGGCCTCTATTATTCTTAGGGAAGCGAGTAATCGGAAGGGAGATGTTAGGGCGGCAGAGAAAAAAGAGGCTGTAAAAAATATTGCTTTTGATGATGTTATGAATGAAAAAATATCTGTTGAGATTTCTGCTGGAACAGTTGATTTGATTGCTAAAAATATTCTCCCTCGTAATTGGCGTGTGGTTATTAATGTTAAGAGTAGAGAAGTTAAAAATAAAAGATATTTTTTTGTAAGCTCTAAATCAAGAGGCGAGGCGTTAAATGATCTATCAAGTACGCTTGGTTTAAAGTTTTATTATTTTTATGAATTAAAAAATAGCAGTAAAGATTCTGCACCGTTATTAATTGTTAGTGATTTATAAGTAGGTTTTATATGAAAATAATAAATATAATCATTGTATCTATCTTTTTTGTTTTGTCTGGTTGTACGAGCAATGTTTCAAAGCATGAGAGTCGATTTGAAAAAATAAAGGATGAAGCTAGGTTAAACACAGGCAGATCTCAAACTTTTATAAGAGAGGTTGATTATTCTGATTTTGCCAGCCATGACAAAATAACTTATGTCGGTTCTTTGTCTTTGGTGGAATCATTACGAAAATTAGGGGCTGGAATAAATATTTTACCTCGTGATGAGGCAGTAGATTTAAATAAAAAAATTAATGTGCACTCTAATGGCTTAGATGTGAGCGATTTTATTGACTACTTATCTGGTATCACAGGATATGAAATTAAATTACATGGTAATACGGTTGAAGTCTCTTCTTTTATAGTAAAAGAATGGAATGTTGCGCCACTGGCAATGCATCGTAATGTTAGTTTAAAAGTTGGAACAACTTTAGATGGCTCTGCTAAAGAAAATAGCAAGCTTCAAGATAATAAAATAGAGAGTAATTATACCGAGGATGACTGGGAGAAGCTCGTTGAAGGCGCAAGGGCAATTCTTGCTACTGAAGCGGTTAGCAATGAAGCGTCCTATATTCAATCTGGAGATAAAAATAAGAAGCCGTTTGTTCAAGCGATCAGATCAATGGGGCTTATTATTGCAGGTGGCGCTCCAAATAAAGTTAAAGTTATAGATCAATTTATTAGTGGAATGTTAGTAAGCAGTACTCAGCAAATTAATATTTCAGTAAAGGCATATGATGTTTCTTTAAATGATCAAAAATCAACTGGCATTGATTGGACAAAATTGGATTATACAATCAAGAAAAGCCAGAAAGAAAATAGCAGTCTTGATTTCTCAACTAAAAATAATACGATTATTAATGCTGATACTTCTATTTTTAAATTAGGTTTTAATTTTGGTAATGAAGATTTTTCTGCACAGTCAATACTTAACTTTTTAAGTACTTATGGTGAGGTTGAGTTAATTAATCAACCTAATGTAACGGTCAGAAATGGTTCGTATGCTTATATTCATACGGGGGATGAATTAGGTTATGTCGCTGAGGTGAGTCTTGTGGCCTCTCAAAATACCGCGCCAATACAAACGCCCAAAATTGATCGTCTTCGAGTTGGTGTAACCCTTGCTGTAGCACCAAGAGTTTTAAGTGATGGAAGAATATTATTGGATATTTGGCCGGTTATTAGTTCTCTTTCCGGTTTTGATGAGCTGGCTGGTGTCAACTTAACTTCGCCACGCGTTGCGTTACAAGAGTTATCAACGCAGGTCATTACACGTTCTGGTGAAACTGTACAGTTAGGCGGGTTTATTAGGAAATCAATTGGTAAATCATTACAAGATTTACCTTGGCGCCATAAGATAACAGGTAAAATTCTAAAGCCATTTTTTCAAAGTGAAAATAATGGTTTAGATAGACGAGAGCTTGTTTTAATGGTGACACCAGCAATTATCGATTCTGGAAAAAAATAAGATGCTAAAAATAAGTGAGGCCATTAATCATTTGGTAAGTCTTTATGGTAAGAAAATCATAATTTTGCCTGATTTTATCGGTGCCTTACCAATTCATGAGCAGCATCTATATGTTGAAGTTGTGCCTTCGACAAATGAATGTCCTGCCATTTATATTAAAGAGCAGGATATTGAGGAGGCTAGAGAGAAAAATGTAGGTGTGATTATTTTTGGTTTGTGGCAAATATTGTGTGAAAGTAATTTGATCTCTTTTAATAGAGAGCTACAAGTTATTAAATTAAATGATGAAGATGGATACTATTTATATTGTGAATTAGGTAGAGCCATTTTTTCTGGTGTTTATAAAGCAGGATTTATAGCAGCAGATGCAGATCTTGAATTATGTGATGCTTATGAAATAAATCTGTCAATTGATCAGTTGAAGTTGCCAGCCAATGAGGCAAAATTAGCAAAAGAAATGAGTTTTGATAGGAAAAAAATTAGTAAAAATAGTTTGGTCTTATTTTCCTTTGTTATATGTTTAATTTTATTTTCTGCATTTTCAATTAATTTTTTTCTTAAAATAATAAATAAAAATCAGTTATCTTTATTGGATAGTAATGAAAAAAAATTAGAAAAACTAATGATAGATTGGAATTTATTAAGAGCAAAAAAATTGTCAAATTTTCCAGATGATTCAGTGTTAATTGATCGATTGGCAACCGTTTGGCTAGTAGATAAAACACTTGAAACTGAAGAAAAACAGTCTTTTTATAATGAGAAAATTGTCGCAACTGTTCATAAGTGGTCAAAAAAATATAGCGAAGAGCATGACTGGCTTGATGCTTCTTTGCGTAGCGATGGTAAGTGGCTTGTTTCTATTAAGAAGTAATAATTATGATAAATATAGAAAGAACTAGATTTTTTATTAAGCGGTGGCGTTTTTTTCATTGGCTTTTTATTTTTTTAACTTTTTTTATTTCATTTTATGAGGTTGTTAAAAGGAATAATTTTAGGAATGAAACTATTTCGATTAAAAAAAATGAAAATATTGCTAGTAAAATTGATTTTTATGAACAAGAGATTATGAGTCTTCATAATCTTTCTGAGGTGTCATCTATTCAAGAGCATTGGGTTTTTATGAGGGTTTTAGTCGATAAATATAAATTAAAATTGAATTTTAATGGTAAAGATACGCCGCTTTATCAAGGGCCTTTATTAAGTTGGAGTGCTAATATTTCTGGTTATACGCCGCTTGTTTTAAGCGCAATGAAAGAGGTTCAAAAAAATGTGCCTGCTTATTTATATGGCATAAAAATAAATGGTGTTAATACAAGTATTGATTTTTCTATTATTGGAGGAGAAGGCAGTGATTATAAAAAGTAAAAGGGCTGTTTTTTTAATTTTTTTATTTGTTTCATATAGTTTAAAAGCAGATTTCCCTAATGGAAAAGAGATGCTTGAAGAGGAGAGTCGTCGAGCAGATGAGCTTAATGAGCTTGAACATCAGGTGAAAGTGATAGAGCAAAAATCTAAAATTGCTAAAGCTCAGAAAGAAATACAGGAAGCGGAAAAAAACAAAGAATCAATTTTGTTAGATAAAAAAAATCCTTTTGATCAGCTGATGTCAGAAACAATGAGTGTTAATAAATCAGTTAAAGACGATGGAAAGGATGGCGCTGAAACATTTGAAGTTCAAAATAATTTACCTGTATTAATTTCAATAGAAGGCAAGAGTACTGCTGGATTTAAAGCGAAAAATGGAAAAATAATAGCTAAAAGGGGCGATATTTTGCCGGGTCGCTTTAAGGTTGAGCAAGTGAGTATTGATGAGGGGGTCATTGTTAGTAAGTCAGGAAAAAATTATGTATTAGAAGTGAATTGGAATGCAAATTAAGAGTTCGCAGATGTTACAGCCTCATCGCCGATTAGAAGAGAAATTCTTAAGATTAAAACGAGAATTACTTAAGTCGGGAGCAATGACGGTGGGTATGACAGAAAATTTTGTTGTGCCTGAAGATGCCGCCCATTTTATTCCAAGACTGTGGGAGATAGGTGTTGATGAGAAAAAATTAGCACAAGTTTTATCTAAAATTTATAACAGGCCTATTTTTTCTGAAAAATTAGAGGGTAGAGGATATATTTTAAAAAGTAGTACCGAGGAATGTCCTTGGGTAATTGTTGATGACATTTTATATGTCACTAATCCTTATGACAGAAACCAGATTGAATCCCTGATTCGTAGAAATAAAAATAATACTGATGCTATTAACTTTAATCGTGTCGGCATTTTAGCAAAAAGTGATGCTGATTTAGATGTTTTAAATAAAGCGCAGCATGATTTTTCTTCTGTTTCTGAAGAGAAAGAGTTGTTTTGGGCAACAGAATTTGTCGATCAAATTTTAACTGAAGCTATTCAAAGAAAAGCCAGCGATA
Organism: Klebsiella pneumoniae; assembly: GCA_945860125.1. GTDB lineage: Bacteria > Pseudomonadota > Gammaproteobacteria > Pseudomonadales > CAMAPQ01 > CAMAPQ01. The sequence goes on along the minus strand of CAMAPQ010000017.1, from coordinate 11,786 downwards.
TTCATATTAATCCTGAATCGTATGGTGGGCTTGTTAAGTTAAGAATTGATGGTCGCTGTGAAATGGTGAAAACCTCTCATTTGAAAAATATCCCCAGAGAAAAATTTAAGTTAATTGCAAATAATTTAATGGAGCGTGCAGGAAAACAGAATAACTATTTGCAACCATCAAGTGGTTATATTTTATTTGAATTAGCGCATAAGAAATTTAATTTTAGATTAGAAATGGCGCCGGTTAAAGTTTTTACAGAGAGAATGGCTAAAATTACGTTAAGAATACTTAATTCATCTAAGTCTATTGCAAAGCTGGATCAGTTAGGTATGAGTCATACGGACGTCTCTATTTTGCAGTCTTTATCGAGAAGACCTAATGGAATGGTGGTTATTACGGGGCCCACGGGAAGTGGTAAGTCAACTACTTTGAAAATGATTTTAAGAGATATTAGAGATTATTACCCTGAAAAAACAATCTTTACAATTGAAGACCCTGTTGAAGAGCAGATAGAAGGTATTGTTTCTTTAGAAGTATCACAACACATGGATTTTTCTGATTGTTTAAAATCTATTCTTAGGCATGATCCTGATGTAATTATGATTGGTGAAATTAGAGATCAGAAAACGGCGGAGTTAGCATTGCGTGCTTCAATGACAGGGCACTTAGTATTTACAACGTTACATACTAATGATGCGCATGGTGCAATTTGTAGATTAAGAGAGTTTGGTTTACAGAATGCTTTAATTGCAGATAACTTGCTTGCCGTGACAGCTCAAAGATTAATTAATCGCGTTTGTCCACATTGCTCTCATCTGGTTAATTTTTCAGATCAAATAAACTGGTTTGAAAAATACAAGCATGTTTCTTCTTTGCATCATAATGATTTAAAAGTCTCTGTCATTTTTAATGAGAAAGGTTGTGACTGGTGCAACAAAGGTTATGCTGGGCGCCAAGTAATACACGAGGTTTTAGTTCAAGATTTTGAAACAGCTGAAATGATTTCTCAAGGTTTGAGTAGTAGGAAAATAAGGCAGTTTCAGTTAAGAAATGCAAAATTTAAAGATATGTGGGATGACGGCATAAGACTGATAAAAAAAGGTGTGATTACCTTTGATACGGTTGAATCGCATCTTGCACCTTTATCTGTTTTTAAGGGCATAAATGCATGGCCGCAAAAAAATAAGTGTGATGACGCTTCTTTAAGTTTTTAATTATTTAGGGTGAATTTTTATGAATAACAAAAAAAATATGTCTGGTTTTACGTTGGTTGAATTAATTACAGTTATTGGTCTATTAGCTGTTATGGTGATTTATATTACCAGTGAATTTGCTCAATCCCAGGACGCAGCAAAGGTAAGCCTTTCACGTTCTTTTTTATTAAAGAGTTTTCCGGCTGCTATTAGCAGTCATTTACTTAGCAATGGTGGGTGTAATTTTAGTGCAACGGATACAACAAATAGCGGTAATGATTTGCTAAGTCGAGGCGTTGCTGCGGGAACGCCTTGGCAGCCTGGCTCACAAATTGTCGCAAATAAAGGGCAGGTGGCCTATACCATTTGGAGTGCTATATCAACAACTGACGCTGTTAGTACAAGAAAAGTATTGCGGGTAACTTATCCTTTAACCAATGCTTCAAATCCAACCGTGGCAGGTACTGAAATTGCTAATGCGCTAACTGGTAAACCGGGGATTCTCCATATCTCAAATTCAGCAGGAATTTTGACAATTGATTATCTTTGTTCATAGTACCAGCCGTTTATGATTTACCTCATACATTATATTGATTCGCGTGGTTATAGTGCGCATCTTCGCCTAGAAGCTGACTCAAAAGAAGAAGCGCGTTGGCTTTGCCGTATTCCAGAACGTCGAATTGAATCTGTTAACGAAGATTATATTGGGCGTATTAAATTATTATTTGAATCGCCACCGCCTGATTTAAAAGACCAAGCAATTTTTCTACAAACATTAGGAAGCGCCATTGCCTCTGGTAAAACAGCTAAAAATGCTATTTTGAATTTAGTTGGTCTTTCTAGCTGGTTAAAAAAGAAAAACTTTAATTTTGAAAAGTGCCAAACCATTGCTGATTTTATTAAGGAAATGCGTTTTGATTTAACCACTGTTTTATTGCTTGAGTCAGCTGAAAAAACTGGGAAGCATGTAGAGGCTTTAAAGAAAGCTTCTTATTTTCTTATTGATAAGCAAAAAATAAGTGCGGAAACAGATTCACAATTAAAAGCAGGTATTTTTTATCTTGTTTTTGGCTTGTTATTTCTTTTGGTTGCACCAACTATTTTGGGAAAAACCCTTATGGATTTGGTTTCTTCTTTAGGGGGTAAATTTAAGCCTAATATTGTCACTTCTATTTTAATTGTGTGGGGTGATTTAATTAGAGCTTATTATTGGGTGCCTTTTATTTTTATTCCTGTCTTTTTAAAATTTAAAAAAGAAAGTTGGTCTTTACTTCAAAAAATGCCTGTTTTTAGTCTTTTACAAAGAAAAACGCTGCTTGCGCGTGGCATAACATTTATCATGACGTATGAAATGCTCCATGAGGCTGGCTTTGTTGATTCTGATGCAATTTATTTGTTAATGAGAAGCTCTCGTGGTGAAACAGCAAAAATTTACCGTAGTATTTATTCGCATCTTGCAACATCAAGAGATATGGTCACGGGATTTCATAAGGATGAATGGCCTTCAACGATTATTGATTCTCTCTCTGGCTTTGTTGATATGGATAAAACACATGGCCAATTTCTAATGGATACTTTGAAAGAAAGTTTAAATCTTGAAAACGTCCAAGTCGCTAAAACAATCGCTAGAAAATTTGCCAATATTGGCTTTTTTATGATGATTTTATCTGTTTTATGTGCCGCAGTTGGTTTTTATCTGCCTTTAACAGGAGCCGTCAATGGTATGTTGTAGCGCTATTTTTATGAGAAATAAACATAACGGATTTACCTTTGTTGAAGTACTTGTTGCCCTGATATTAGTCATGTTAATGGTTGTGTTTTTAGGTAATCAATTAATTACAGAGTGGGAAGCCTTTCGCTTAAATGAATCGATTAAAGTAGCTGAAAAAATTGGACAATCTAGCCATTTGCTGCGTAAAAAAGCGATTGCTGTTGATCGGAATATGCCTTCCGGTAGTGATTTAAAATCGATATATAAAGGAAGCTATATTTTTTCTTATACTTATCATTTTTTGCCTAAGTCTCTTGAAGTATATGATTTAAATAATAAGTATAGTGAATACGGAATTTTTAAGGCTTACCAATTTAATTTCCCCTCGAACGCTTTAATTGGTAATACCCAAGTTGGTGCTCAGTATCAAATTGTTTTACACCCTTACTTTGTAACAGTTGCTTTTGATGTGGCGCCAGAAACGCAAGGATTAGATCGTTTTTTGCGCTATGTTTCTTCTGTATCCGTTACGGGTGTCAGTACAATTAAAGTTGGCGTCTTGGCAGATTATAGTCCTTATGCTTTATTTTCGCCCATGCTATTACATACTAAAAAAAATCATTATTGGCAGGATACTCGCCTATGAAAAACAAGATTATTTATTCTGGTTTTACGCTGCCAGAGATTTTAATTTCTTTATCGCTTATTGTCCTTTTGTCGTATTACGGCACGGATCAGTACATCGAAAAATATTATCAGCAAATGATTGATCGTGGTTTAAGCGATACTTTTCAACTTGGTCTTGCAGCTCAATCTTATCTTGTTAGTAATCAAGATTATTTTTGGCCAGATGAAGCGAAAGAGTGTTTGGGTGCTTCTGCTCAAATGTCCTCGCGTGGTTTTATCTTTCATCCAGGCACAAAAAATGTTTGGGGCAATGATATTATTTTTTCTTGTCCTCTTGTGAGTCCATCTAGTATGTTTAGGCCTTCCTTAATCATTACCCAAAAGGTACCTGATCATTTGGCTGTACGTTTTATTAATGCGCTCCCTGGCGCTTCGGAGGGTAATCATGCTAACGGGCTTACTGAGGTGCATACCTTTGTAACGCGGCCTCAGGTGACCTATCAAAACTTGTCGACAATTATTGCAGATGCTTCTGGTGCAGCGCTCATCACCAAGCCTGCTTGTTCTGCGCAACAAACCGCTCAGTTATCTGTTTCTCCTAGTATGGTTTGTTCTCAATTAGATAAACCTTTAAGAGGCTTTAAAGTTGAAGTTAATAATCAACCTAATGCTTGGCAAATTCGTTTAATGGTGAAAGATGAAAATAATATTTTCCAGCAAATTGCTAGTTGCGGTGGTCTTGCGCTTGAGTTTCAGCTTATTAAGCTTTGTGGTTAGTAATTATGTTCAAATTAAATCATGATTCAGGGTTTACTTTATTACAGGTGCTGCTGGCTATTTCCATGCTTTCTTGTGCCGTTATTTTTTTTGGTTTTTCCTCACAAACGGTGCAGAAAGATTCTAAAGCTGATCAGTCTATTTTACGTACAATGCACTTCATCTCTGGTGCGCAAAATTATTTTCTTCAAAATAAGAGGTGGCCTGGTCTTCATTGTGTGGGAGCTGTTGAGGAAATTAGCGCAAGTCATATTTATACGGGTAAATTAAGTGCTAATAGTTGGGGGCAATCTTACTCTACAAGTTGTCGCATTTTATATGATGGAGTTGAGCTTTTAGTTGTTGAGCAAAAAGTAGATGAGGGCTGGGCAGATTATATGGTAGGTATTTTACCTTCTTCTTTTGTCGGTATAACTGAAAATGGGCTATCGTTAGTTACAACATTTGTGGCTCAGCCTGGTACTGAGCCGGGTAGGTTATCTCTTCATTCTTCTAGTTCGGCTCAACCAATTAAGATTCCTAAACCGCAATGTCCAGAAGGAAAAAATGCCCAGCTTTTTTATCCTCTTAATGAATTCTGCGCGCCAGAAGAGATGCATGCGTACTCTTTGAATATTAGCGCGGATGCTGATGAGTGGCGTCTTTCGCCAAGGTATCAGTCTTATACAGCCATGATGAGTACGGCCATGACGAGTGAGGCAGGCTTCGTGACAGCAAATATTTCAGACTGGAAGAGTCTATCTGTTAAGCAATGCCATGCTGCTTCGTCATCTGTGCAATGGATGGCGGGTTGTTTTTAACTTCTCCAATAAAACAATTTACTTTGGGTTTTAATTCATTTAGAAATAGCCCGCTGTGCAATTTGAAAATTGAATAGATAGGGGGATATACATGATAAAAGTAGGGATTGTCGGTGCAACAGGTTATACGGGCATCGAATTAATAAGGTTATTGTCAAACCATCCTGATGTGCAGATTAAATATATTGTTTCTCGTTCTGAGGTAAGTAAATCGCTAAAAGAAGTTTTCCCATTTTTTAAAGCGCTTGAAAATTTATGTTTTGTTGATTTTGATTTAGATCTGCTTTGTGAATGCGATCTTGTTTTTTTTGCAACGCCTAATGGTACTGCAATGAAAAGTGCTGAACGCTTATTAAGTCGAGGCGTGAAAGTGATTGATTTATCAGCTGACTTTCGTTTGAAGACGGCTTCTGTATGGGAATCATGGTATGGTGAGACGCATGTAAGCCCACAGTTACTGAATGAAGCTGTTTATGGCTTGCCGGAAATAAATCGTGAAAAAATTAAGCAGGCAAGGTTGGTTGCGAATCCAGGATGCTACCCTACTGCCGTTCAGTTAGGATGGTTGCCTTTACTTAAAACAGATTGGATTGATTTTAATTCTTTTATTGCTGACGTTAAATCAGGCGTTAGTGGCGCAGGGCGTGTCCCAAAACTGGGAAGTTTATATGCTGAAGTAAGTGAAAATTTTAAGGCTTATGGTTTGGAGGGGCATCGTCATTTACCAGAAATTGCTCAGGGTTTGAGTTGTGTCTCGGCAAAAGAAAAAGTAAATCTTATTTTTACCCCCCATCTTTTGCCAATTAATCGTGGAATTTTAGCTACGCTTTACGTGAGAGTGACAGAAAATTTTGAGTTAACAGAGCAGGAATTAAGAGAGTTTTATGCAGGCTTTTATCAATCAGAACCTTTTGTTGAAGTATTATCAGCTAATCTATTTCCTGAAACAAGAAATGTGCGGGGCACTAATTTTTGCGAAATTGGCGTAAGGTATTTAGATGCAGATAAATGTATTTTAATTGTTTGTGCGATCGATAATCTTGTAAAAGGGGCAGCAGGGCAGGCTGTTCAAAATATGAATCTTTTATTTGGTTTGGATGAAAAAAAGGGTTTATCTAACCCTGTTTGGGCGCCTTAAGTTCGTACTTTTTTCTTTGTATGACTTACGCAAAGCTGCCCAGCTTTGTTGTCGCGCTTCGTCGTACGATTTGTACTATTTTCATCGCGACGCCTTGCTTAGGACAATTTTGCGTAAGTTCTACTTTATAATCATGTGGTTCTGCTTATGTTAAAAAATATCGTTAGAGGTCAGTAATGTTGATGAGATATCGTTCTCATTTGCGAAATTTTTCTTGGGCTGGGCTGGTGCTTAGTTATGTGGTTATTTTTAGTGCGGGCATGTTTTGTTTCTGGTTTTTTTCACAAAAACAGGCTCATCTTGTTTATTCTTCGGCATTGCCTGGTGAGCAGAAGCAAAATAAGATAGAAGCCTTAAGTGCGCAGTTAGCTTTTTTGCAGCAGGGTTTGAATTTAGATCAGCAAACACTGGATCTTGTTCGGCAGGAGAATGGATCTTTGCATAGCCAGAATGCGGCTCTTGAAGAGGAGAATGCTTCTTATAAAAGACTGTTAAAGTTAACCAAAGAAACTCAAGATTTAGCCCTCTCAAAATTCTCTCTAAATAGTACGGAGAATGAGGGGGAATACCGTTATTTTCTCACTTTTGTGCAGCTAATAGGGGAGAAGACGGTGGGTGGTAGCTTGGTTATAACGCTTATTGGTGAAGAAAATGGTCAGCCTTATGAGTACGCATTGGCGGATCTTGCTCATGTTGAAAAAGGAGCACCGACGACTTTAAAGTTTAATAATTTTCAAGTTGTAAATGGAGTTTTTCAGCTTCCCAAGAAGTTTTTAGTTCGCTCAGTGCAAGTTAAAGCTGAGTTTACGCAAGGCAAAAAAGTGGACATTGAAAAATTGTTTCTGTGGGATGAAGTGATTAGCGTTTCTCAGTAAGCGCTTGTTTTATTAATTTATGAAAAGGTGAGTGCAATGGAGGAAAGTGGTGCAGGATATCCTATGATGATTACATCAAGTGCTGTTAAAAAGATAAAGGCTCTTATTAAAGATGAGGGAAATCCTAATCTTTGTTTAAGGGTTTATATTACAGGTGGTGGTTGCTCTGGTTTTTCCTATGGTTTTTCTTTTGATGAGGCGCCAAAAGAGGGTGATACTATCATTGAAAAAGAAGATGTTAAGATGATAATAGATTCGTTGAGTATTCAATATTTAGCTGGTTCTGAAGTCAATTATGTAGAAGGTCTGCAGGGTTCTAGATTTACTGTAGACAATCCAAATGCAGTGACAACTTGTGGTTGTGGCTCTTCTTTTTCTGTTTAAATACGTACCCTTCTAGGGTAAATAAATTGCGCCTAATATTGCTTTTCTATTTGCCCCCGTAACAGAAGGGATATTGCCTGTTTTCTTCAGCATAGTTTGTCTTGCTAGCCAAGCGAAAGCCATGGGCTCAATCATTTCTGGTTCTATGTCATATGCTTTGCTTGTTTTTACTCTAAAAGAGGGAAGATAAGTTGTTATCAGCTCTAGCAAGTAGCAATTATAGGCACCTCCTCCGCAGGCAATGATTTCACCTTTTTTTAACTTAGATTGTTCGATGCCAAGTGCTATAGATTTAGCTGTAAAGTGCGTGAGAGTATTTTGCACATCTTCAGGTAACAGTTTTTCAGGTGAGGTAGAAAGTAAATTTAGCAGCCATTGGGCATTAAAAGATTCTCGTCCAGTGCTTTTGGGTGGGCGTAAATATAGAAAGGGATGTTCCAGCATTTTGTTCAGAAGGACTTTGCAGATTTTGCCTGTTCTCGCCCAAGTGCCGTTTGCGTCATATTCTAAATTGAGATTTTTTTTAACCCAAGTATCCAGTAGTACATTTCCTGGGCCTGTATCATAACCAGTAACTAAGTCAGATGCTTTATGCAGTAAAGTTATGTTAGACATCCCGCCTATGTTAAGGATGGCTCGATCTAGTTCAGTTGAATGAAATAGTGTTTGATGGAAGGCGGGTACAAGGGGTGCTCCTTCTCCACCCAAAGCAATATCTTTCCTTCTAAAGTCATTAATGGTGATGATATTGGTTAGTGCGGCAATTCTATTGCCATCACCGAGCTGTAATGTAACACCAAGCATATCTCGTGGCCCATGATAAACAGTCTGTCCGTGGCAGCCAATTGCCTTAATATCTTTTGTGCTTAATTTTTCACATTTTAGGAGCGCAAGAACTGCTTCTGCGAATAAAACGCCTAATTTTGCATCAAGTTGAGTAAGTGCTTGTAGATTGGTTGTTTGCAGATTGCATAGATCTAAAATATCTTTTTTAAGATCAACCGGGATAGCGTGCGTATATTTTGCAACTATTTTGGGAGGGTGGATTTTAAAATCAACGGCGCACAGGTCAACGTTATCTACGCTAGTTCCGCTCATTACGCCAATGTATAGATCATCCATGCTCATTTTTTTCAGCGATTAAGTGCAATGTCTGATGATTGAAATCGTTTTATTTTATTATTTAGCAATGCTAGATAATTTATAAATTCATTTCTTGACGCTGAAGATGAGAGAGGTGAAGAAATAACTGCTTTAGCGGTAAGGGGGTTTTGGTGAACGCCTCTTGCTTGAAACTCATAATGTAAGTGTGGTCCGGTTGCTAAGCCTGATCTGCCAACATTGCCTATCGTTTGCCCTTGTTCAATAATTTTTCCTTGTTTCAGTCCTGGGGCAAACTTACTTAAGTGAGCATACAGCGTGGTGTATTGATCTCCATGTTGTATAACGACTACTCTGCCGTATCCGCCTTTAAAACCGACAAATGCAACTTTTCCATTGCCTGTAGCTTTTACGGGGGTTCCAACGCTTGCGGCATAGTCAACACCTTTGTGTGCTCGGATGGTATGGAGTACGGGATGTTTTCGTCGTAAGTTAAAATGAGAAGATATTCTGGCAAAGTCTACAGGAGAGCGTAAAAATGATTTTTTTAAATTATTTCCTTTTTCGTCAAAATAAGACATATTTCCTTTGTCTCCTATGTATCTAACTGCCGAATACTTTTTATCTTGATTAGAAAAGCGCGCTAGAACGATTTTTTTACCATGTTTTGCTTTGGGTGCTTCTTCCCAGAGAATTTCAAACTCATCTCCTGCGCGTAAATCTTGCGAGAAGTCAACATCCCAAGCAAAGAGATCAGTAAATTCAGTGACTAAACTTACCGGAATGCTTGTGTTCTTCATTGCAGCATACAAGTTTGACGTTATTTTTGCCTTTCCGTAGCGTAATGAAGACCCTGAAGCAGTTTGTTCGTCTGATCGTAATTTTGGAGGCTCAATAATGATCGATTCCATATCGGTTGCTATTCTAGCTATAACTTCCCCTTCCTCGTCTTTATTGTAAGAGAAACGGGTTAATTCGCCATTTTTATAGTAAAAAGTGAATTTCTGGCCTGCATATATTTGCGTAAAGTATTTAGAAAAAAGAGCGTCATCTTTCAGATAAGCAATCCAATTGCTAGGCACTGCATGGTGATCAAAGATTTTTGTTAGTGTGTCGCCCTTATGTACAATGGCAACTCTTTCTGTCGCTGTTGTTGTAGATGTAGAATCTATAGCGTTAGTTTTTGTTTGTGTAGCAAAGCTAGAGTCGGTTTCAATGGAGAGCTTTGTAATGTCCGCCGGTGATAGTGGCAGTTTGGTTTTTATCGTTAAAGATGAAGGGGGCAGCCCTTGAGTTGTTTGGTTTATTTTACTGTCCGGCATCCAAGCAAAAGCTGAGCATACTAGAAAGCCTGATGTTGCTAGTAAAGTTTGAAGAAGTTTTGGTATTTGATGCTTATGTTGAAGCTTGGTTTGATTGCTAAGCCAATTCAGAGTTTTTGCCTCTTTGCTTGTGAGATGGTTCTGAGTTCTAGAGTTTTCTTCATTAAGCGTTTTTATCACTTTGGCTATCCTCGGCTAAACTTTGCAGCGTAAAAAGCCAAACATCGACAGACTATGCCAAATCCCTTGAGACAGATATTGAATGCAGAGCTTGAACTATATACAAATTGATACCTAAACCCCTTCAGAGGTTGTCGGTGACTTGTGTGTAAGTATAAGCAATAACTTTTTGTTTTTGCAAAGTCATTTTTTCATGTTTCTGTTTGATTATTTTTTGCTTGCAAGATTAAGGTTTTTTATTTGAGGTTTTTTATATGGGTTTGGATAATGCTTTAGACGAATTATTGTCTGTTATATCTTTTGGTGCGGATGAGGTGTTGCCGCTTGATGATCTTAAAAAGAAGCTTGCGCTTGGCCGGCCTTTAAGGGTGAAGGCGGGCTTTGACCCAACTGCGCCGGACTTACATTTTGGTCATCTAGTTCTGCTTAATAAGCTTAAGCAGTTTCAAGACTTAGGGCATGAAATCTATTTTTTAATTGGTGATTTTACTGGGATGATTGGTGATCCTACGGGGAAAAGCGTAACTAGAAGACCTCTTACTAAGGAGCAGGTGCTGCAAAACGCTAAAACTTATGAGGGTCAAGTGTTCAAAGTGCTTGATCCTGTTAAAACCAAGGTAGTATTTAATTCTTCGTGGATGAGCCAGCTTACAGCTTCAGAATTAATTTTATTGGCATCACACTTTAATGTTGCGCGTATGTTGGAAAGGGATGATTTCAAGAAGAGATTTCAGGAGGAGCGATCTATTGCAATTCATGAGTTCCTTTATCCGATTATACAAGGCTATGACTCTGTTAGTTTAATGGCTGATATTGAGATTGGTGGCACTGATCAAAAGTTTAACTTACTTGTTGGAAGAGCTTTGCAAAAGCATTTTGGTCAAAATCCTCAGGTTGTTATTACGCTACCTATTTTAGAGGGGTTGGATGGCGTACAGAAAATGTCCAAATCTCTAGGCAACTATATCGGTATTAATGATGCGCCTGGAGATATGTACGCAAAAATTCTCTCTATTCGTGATGAATTAATTTGGCGTTATTTTGAGCTGGTTAGCTTGCAGTCGGTTAGCTTTGTTGCAGACTTAAGAGAGAAGGTTTGTGATGGAATGAATCCTCGCGAGGCCAAAATGATTCTTGCAAAGGAGTTAATTGAGCGTTTTCATGGTATAGGTGCAGCGCAAAATGCTTCTGCCTCTGCTGGGAATAAGCTGGCTTACGGAAGTGTTCCTGATGACATTGATGAGATTATTCTCTCGGCTGATGATAAGGATCATGTTTCGGTTTCTAGCGCTCTTAGATTGATGGGCTTAGCGAAGAATAGTAATGGGGCTCATGCTCTGCTTAAGCAGGGTGCGATCTATGTTGATGGTGCTCAGGTTGATCAGGGCTTTGCCTTTGTCGTGGGGGATAGGAAAATAGTTCAGGCTGGGAGGAGGAAAGTACTAAGGGTGATAGTTGTAAGATAAGATTTTTTGTCATCTATTATCTTGCCAGAAAGATATGATATTACAATCACTTGGCGCTAAATTCGTCTTTTTTTAATTATTTTTGAATTAGGTATTGACGGGTTGTTTATAGTACGTATAATGCACATCCACAGCGACGGTAGAGCTGGGCAGGATTGGGTTAGACTGGTTGTTGCTTGGTGACTGAAGGTGGATTTGGTTGAGTGTAAGTGCTCAATCAG
>CAMAPQ010000016.1 GCA_945860125.1 Klebsiella pneumoniae | reverse complement strand
TAGTTTTTAGCAGCGCCAAAGAATTTCGTGAAGCAATAGTGGAATTTTTTGAGATTAAACTACCAAAAATGTTGCCGAGTTTAAGGCAAAGAATTAATGATAATTTTGAAATGCCATCATACGCTTTTTGATTTCCGATAGGTATAGATAAAATATTGAGTACATGAATCAAGTGGATCTTTTTTGTTGTGAGGTAAGTGGTGAGTAGCATGCTCTCAAAAAGTCGTGTTTTATCTGGAATGAGGCCTACAGGCCTGCTTCACTTGGGCCACTATCATGGCGTATTAAAAAACTGGATACAGTTGCAGCATGAGTATGAGTGCTTTTTTTTTGTTGCAGACTGGCATGCGCTGACAACGCACTATGACAAAACAGAATCAATTGAAAAAGCAACATGGGATATGGTAGTTGATTGGCTTGCTTCAGGTATTAATGTTGGTTCTGCGACGCTGTTTATTCAATCGAGAGTGCTGCAGCATGCTGAGTTACATCTTCTCCTTTCAATGATCACGCCGCTTTCTTGGCTTGAGCGTGTACCTACTTATAAGGATCAGCAGGAAAAATTAAAAGAGAAGGATTTAGGTACTTATGGCTTTTTAGGCTATCCTCTCTTACAGAGCGCCGATATTCTTGCTTATTCCGCAGGTTTAGTGCCTGTTGGTGCTGATCAGGTTGCACATGTTGAGCTTACGCGCGAAGTAGCACGCCGTTTTAACTTTCTTTACGGTAAGGAAAAAGGATTTGAAGACGCTGTTCAGAATGCGCTGAAAAAAATGGGTAAGAAATCATCTCAGATTTATGAAGAATTACGTAGTCGTTATCAAGAAAAAGGTGATCAGGAAGCACTGAGTATAGCCCGTGCATTAATTGAGCATCAGTCATCTGTCACTTTGAGTGATAAAGAGCGTTTATTGGGCTATCTTGAGGGGGTAGGAAAAATGATTTTGGCTGAGCCGCGTGCTTTGCTAACCCCGATTTCTAAAATGCCCGGTATCGATGGGCAAAAGATGTCTAAGTCTTATGGTAATACCATTACCTTGAGAGATTTGCCTGATGAGATAGATAAAAAGATTAGATTGATGCCTACGGATCCACAGCGTGTTCGTCGCTCTGATCCTGGTGATCCTGATCGCTGCCCCGTCTGGCAGTTCCATCAAATTTATTCTGATGAAGCGACGCGCGATTGGGTACGCTCTGGCTGTAAAACCGCATCGATAGGCTGTGTTGATTGTAAGAAAAAAATTATAGACGCAGTAGAAGAGGAGATTCGTCCCATTCGTCAAAGAGCCGTAGAGTTTGATAGTCAGCCTGAAAAAGTCAGAGCGATCATTGATGAAGGTTGCCAAAGGGCTAAAGAAGTAGCTGAAATAACGATGCAAAAAGTGAGGCAGTCAATTGGTTTGGCTTTGCAGTAATGGTTGAGCAAGAAACCTTTGCTTATGTTTATGGGGAAGCTTTTACTAAATTGCCGGATGACTTATATATTCCGCCGGATGCTTTAGAGGTAATATTGCAGGCTTTTGAAGGTCCGCTTGATCTATTGCTTTATTTAATTCGCAAAAAAAATGTTGATGTATTGGATGTATCTGTTTCGGCAGTAACCAGTCAGTATATGGAATATGTTGAGGTCATGCGCTACGTTAAATTAGAGCTGGCAGCAGAATATTTGGTGATGGCCGCGTTACTTGGAGAGATTAAGTCACGCTCATTGTTACCTCGTTCACCGCATGCTGATGAAGATGAAAGTGACCCAAAAGTGCAGTTATTAAAGCGATTGCAAGAATATGAGCAGTTTAAACTGGCCGCTGAAGATTTAGATAAGTTGCCTCGTTTAGGGCGAGATTCTTATTTGGTTGAAGTAAATACTGAGCATATTCCCCTTAGGGTTGTGCACCCTGAGATTGATCTTCGTGATCTTGTTTGGGCGCTCAGAGATATTTTATTGCGCTCTGATTTACACGAAATACATCAAGTTGAGAAAGAGAAGCTATCTGTTCACGATAAAATGTCTTATATTCTCGACTGTTTAGGGCAAGGCAATCTTATTTTTTTTAATGAGATTTTTATTCTTGAAGAAGGCCGTGTAGGCATTGTTGTTACTTTTCTTGCTCTGCTTGAGCTTGTTAAAAATAGCTTGGTTTCTTGTGTCCAAGCAGGCCCTTTTCAGCCAATTTATGTTTGTGCTGAACAGGCAGCGCTTTCTCAGGAAACTTATACTGAAGGCGCTTTTCAGAACTCATTGAAAGTGCTAGATCCTTCCTCGACTAAGCAAGAAGAGAGACTATATTTTGATAATCATTTTGAAGATGTGCTTGAATAAAATGACAGACGTATTTACTTACGATTACATTGAGTTTTTTAATAAAATTTAGGTTTATGGAATTTTTAAGAAATATTATTGAGGCCGTATTGTTTGCAAGCAAGGAAGCCATGACGCTTGAGGCAATGCAGGCTGTTTTTCCTTCAGGTCAAGCGCCTGAAGAAAAGGCGCTAAGAGAAATTTTGTTAGAGATTAAGAATGACTATGCTTCTCGTGGCTTAGAGCTCGTCGAAGTTTCAAGTGGTTTTAGATTTCAAGTGAGATCGGCTTTTTCTCCTTGGGTGAGTCGTTTATGGGATGAAAAGCCGGCGCGATACTCGCGTGCGCTGCTTGAAACTTTGTCTTTGATTGCTTATAGACAACCGATTACACGAGGAGAAATTGAGGCAATCAGAGGCGTTTCCGTTAGTTCCCATATCATCAAAACATTGACTGATCGGAACTGGATTCGTGTTATTGGTTATCGCGAGTTGCCAGGTCGTCCTGCTTTATTTGCAACGACAAAAATCTTTCTTGATTACTTTAACTTGCGCTCGTTAGGTGAGCTACCTACTTTGCAAGAAATTCGAGAGTGGCGAAGTATTGAAGATAAATGGCCTCAAGGCAGTTCTTTTCAGTTGCAGGAAAAAGCTGAGTCATCAGATCTGCCTTTTTTATCGTCTTAAAGGGTGCAAAATAAGAAGAGACGATTGAAAGGGTTTTTCCTAGTGTTGATGTTTTAGTAACAAAGTACTATTTTATGCCGCGCTTGGTTTAAGGTTTAAGTCACTTAAACTAATGCCGGGTCTATTTTTTAGAGTGAGAAAAACAGAGTTGTGATATGAAAAAAGAAGAGCCTCGTATACCTGAAAAGCGCAGATCGCCAAATTCTTTAAATAAAGAGGAGCAGGATCAGCCATCGCAAGAACCTACTCCACAAAAGCCCCCTTCATCTGAGAGGCCTAATAGAAATACGGCAGAAGGAAATGCTATGGATAAGCGTCCTCCAAGAGAGGCGCCCTATAGAAAAAGAAGAGAGGGAAATGCAGAAGGAGCAGGCGCAAGAACGCAAAGGAGCTCATCTTTCCCGCCTCGTTCTTCTTCACCTAATCAAGATAGGAAGCCCTTTACCCCAAGAGGTAATGCTCCTGGTCGTGCTACCGGCTATTCATCATCGCGCCCACCAAGCGGGCCTCATTCTTCAGCTGGTCAATCGACTAACCGAACGGGCGGCACGGCAAGGAATAGTAATCGTTCTCAATATCCAAGTGATGGTTTGACTCGGCCTCAACAGCGAGGCAGGCATGGGCAGAATCCACCGCAAAAAATGCCTTACTTCCCTTCTGATCATGTAGTAAGAGATCGTTATCATCCCTCTAATAATCAATATGAAGGTCTTCCGAAAGATGATGAGGATGATTTTGATGATGATTTGGTATCGTCAAAGCCTCGGCAGCCTGCTAAAGCTGCTGGTGATGCGCGGGGGGAAGAGAGTGCGCCTGGAAAAGGGGCGCCAAGGAGTAAGAAACCCTTTGTTGCTCGTCAGCGCAGTAATAAGCAGGATAGTGTAGTAATTGATAATAAAGAACAAGATTCTGACGACATAAGTGCAGAAGGAAATACTTCTGAGAAGCTACATAAGATTATGGCGAAGGTTGGCTTGACATCTAGAAGAGAGGCTGAAGAGTGGATAGCAGCGGGTCGTGTCATGATTAATGGTGTGGTTGCTGGCATTGGCGATCGTGCTTCAGCACATGATCGACTTGAGGTTGATGGTAAAAAAGTTATATTTGAATTAGATGATGAGACAACAAGTAAACGATTTATTTTATATCATAAGCCAGAAGGTGAAGTGTGCACTCGTACTGATCCAGAAGGACGCCCAACGGTTTATGATCGCTTGCCGCCCTTAAAAGGTGAGCGTTGGGTTGTTGTCGGTCGTCTTGATATGAATACTTCTGGTCTGCTTCTTTTTACCACAAATGGTAATTTTGCAAATCGTTTAATGCATCCCTCGTCTATGGTTGAGCGCGAATATGCTGTGCGTGTTTTTGGGGAGATTAGTGATACTATTTTGCAAAATTTGAGTACGGGTATTGAATTAGAGGATGGACCGGCAAAGTTTAGCCGTATTGTTGATGCTGGTGGCGAGGGTCGCAATCATTGGTTTCATATTACGCTTTCAGAGGGGAGAAATCGTGAAGTGCGTAGGATGTGGGAAAGCCAAGGCCTAACGGTAAGTCGTTTGATTCGCGTGAGGTACGGCCATTTAGTTTTACCGAGAGATCTAAGAGCAGGCCAGTGGGTTGAACTTGAAGAGAATGATATTAATAAACTTTCTGATGCTGTGAGCGCTAAAGTTCGCCGTGGTGCAGGGCTTTTTGGGCGGGGCCGCGTTGTTCCTGCTGTTGCTAGCCCTGCTGCTATTACTGCAGATGATCGTCTTAGTGCTCGTCGAGGCGGCTTTTTAAGGCGAAGAAGATATTAGGAAAAATGGGGTGTGGTAGCAGGATCCGCTTTTATTTTAACGCGGTTTCTGCCTTCATTTTTAGCTTCATACAGTGCAGCATCGGCTCTTTGCAGAATGCTTTCTTGAGAGTCATTGGTAGAGAAGCTGCTACAGCCAATGCTGACTGTGATGGGGATATCTTGTTTTTTATAGACAAAAGCTTCTCCTGCAATTTTAGCTCTCAGTCTTTCTGCGATCACAAAAGCGCCTTTTAAGTCTGTTTTATGCAGAATAATGACAAATTCCTCTCCGCCATAACGAAACAGTCTGTCGGCTGTTCTGCTTGTTCCGCCTAATGCGTTAGCTGTTTCTTGAATAATAAAGTCACCTGCTTGGTGTCCGTAGGTATCATTCACTTGTTTGAATCGATCAATATCAATTAATAAAACGGAAAGTGGGCTGTTATATCGCTTAGAAACATCTATGGTATGCCGTAGGCTGTGTTCTAGCGCAATTCTATTGCCTGCTTGTGTTAGAGGGTCTGTTAGTGATTTTTTTAATGCGCCATGATAAAGCAGACTATTTTTAATAGGACAAACAAGTAGTGAAATAAGTAGCTCGATGCGTGCTATTTCAGCATGAGTGAGTTTATTTTTGCGTGTGAGTATAATTTCACCTAAGTAGGTGTGTTCATGGCTTAGCCTGTACTGTGCGCTGTGAGTAGCGGGGATGCCGGTGCTCCAATTGATATTTAAGCCATTATTTTCATATTTTCCGCTTTGTAGCCCAAACTCTGATGAAATAGTGTAGAAGAAAAACTGAAGAATCGTTTGAATATCAAGGCTTTGCTGTAACAGTATTAATAATCTTGTTTCTACTGGATGGGCTTCAATCGAAGGCATTAGATGCGCAATAATGGGTTGTTGTAACATATGCTGATCGAAAACCATTTTGTTATCCCTTGTTTTTGGCCTCGTTTTCTTTTGAGCAAACATTTGGGTTGACTCCAATTGTGGTTGGTTGTTATTGATCTCTTTTTTTGAGTCAACCATCCATGGTTTGGTCTTCCTTTAGCACACTCACGTCTTTTCGGGCATGCTAACTTCAGAGCAAAATATGAGCCACATCTGGAATAACTAATTAACTTAAGTTGGTTTTTGGTAGTTGCGCATCAAAGCTTTGGCCGGTAACGTCAACGCTCTCATTGCACATAAGATAAGTAAAAACACCCGAAATTTGTTCGGGTGTTTTTAGTGTGGTGGGGTTTTCAAAAGGGAAGGCTCGCGCCCGCATCAGCGTGCGAGTAGCGCCCGGGTTTACAGCGTTCATTCTAATATTGGATGTTTGTGTGAGCTCTTCTGCCCAAGTTTGAGCGAGCCCTTCTATGCCGAATTTAGACACGCAATAAGCGCCCCAGTGAGCACGTCCTACTCGGCCAACGCTAGATGTCATAAAAATAACTGAAGCGTTTTGTGCTTTATTAAGTAAGGAAAAAAGAGATTGCGTTAAAATGAAGGGTGCTGTTAAGTTTGTTTGCAGTACTTGTTGCCATAGATCATAAGGATATTGTTCTAGTAATGTGAGCTCTCCTAGCATGCCTGCTGAGTGTACAAGGCCGTCAATTTTCCCAAAGTGGGTGTCAATTTGTTGTGCAAGCGCTAAGTAATCTTCTTGTTTAGCATATTCAAGATTCAGTGGAATAATCGCAGGCTCAAGCCCTTTATCTGCGATGATTTCATCATACACACTAGCAAGCTTCGCTTCTGTTCTGCCAAGCAGTAATACGGTTGCGCCTAGCTGTGCGTAGCGAATTGAAAGTGCTCTGCCAATACCTTCGCCTGCACCTGTGACAAGAATGACTTTTTCTTTTAATGCATCTTTTTCTGGGGTGAAATCAATATAGTTTCCTGGCATATCATTCCTTGCTGAACTGAAAAAAAGTGAATAATCTGGAAAAGAAATTAAAAAATGAGCGAGATCAGTTCTTGGGCTTGTTCAACAACAAATTTTGCGCCCCATCTTGTAGGGTGATCACCTGCTTCAAGATAGCCGTATGTAACGCCTACGGTATCCATTTTTGCATTAATTCCAGATTCAATATCCCTTGTATGATCACCGATATAAAGGGCGTCGCACGGCAGAATACCAAGCACCTCACAGGCTTTCAATAATGGCTCTGCATGGGGTTTTTTATGTTGAACATGATCTGGGCAGATTAGGCAGTCTGGTTTTAAATTAAGAGCAGCAAGAAGAAGATTTGAAAAAAAGACGGGTTTATTTGTAACTATTCCCCAAAATAGAGTTTGCTGTCTTATTTCGTGTAGTAACGCAGCCATTCCTGGGAATAATGCAGAAGCAGTATTAGGCAAACACTGAGCATAAAGCGTGAGAAGTCTTTGTCTGTGCTCTTCAAATAAGGGATGATTTAACGGAAGATCAGTTATAACGTGTGTAATAGCTGCGGCACCATTAGAGACTTGTTGTTGTATGATTTTTTTTTCTAATGGTGCAAGATTAAGCTCATTTCGCAGCAAGTTAGCTGCAATAATAAAATCTGGCGCAGTGTCTATTAGTGTGCCGTCTAAATCAAATAAAATGGCTTTATATTTGGCTTTTTTTTGCATAATTTTTTTAGTTAAAGTGTTTGTTTTTGGGTATGAATCATATAATTCACGTCTGTATTTTTTGAGAGTTTATAAAACTTTGTCAACGGATTATAAGTAAGCCCAATAATATCGTGCAGCTGAAGCTTTGCTTCGCGGCACATTTTAGCTAGCTCGCTGGGTTTAATAAATTCTTGAAATTGATGCGTGCCTTTAGGGATAAGTTTTAGAAGATACTCAGCGCCAATAATTGCAAATAAAAAAGATTTTGGGTTGCGATTAATTGTTGAAAAAAATACATGCCCATTAGGTTTGACGAGTCTGTAACAAGCTTTAATAATTTCCAGTGGATCGGGTACGTGTTCAAGCATTTCAAGGCAGGTGACAATATCAAAAGAGGCTGGCTGTGCTTCGCTAAGCGCTTCAATGGTTGAGATTTTATATTCAAGCGATAACTTTTTTGCTGGGTAGTCCTTTATTGTATTCAAGTCTTTTTTATGTGTATTGTTTTCAGTCATCTTGGATAAAATACTTTCTTCAAACGCGTTCTGATGTTTTCTTGCCGCGTCAATTGCATGATCGGCAAGATCAATACCTAGTACTTGTGCGCCTCGGTGCGCCATAGCTTCACTTAAAATGCCACCACCACAGCCCACATCCAACACTTTTTTACCAGAAAGAATAATTTTGCTTTCTATATAGCTTAGGCGCAGTGGGTTAATATCATGTAGTGGTTTAAAAGGGCCTGTTTTATCCCACCACTGTGATGCAATAAGGTTAAATTTTTCAATCTCTTTTGGATTTACGTTAGTCACGTTATGTTTACCTTAGTTTTGCTTGCCATTTTTCTGCTTTATTCTTTAGTTCATTCATATCATCAAGCCCTGTAAGTTTAGTGAGCATACGTTCATGTACTAACTTTTTACCTTGCACCCAGACGTGGGTAACGTGATGACGTATCGCACTATATACCAGCTTTGAGGGGGGATTATAGCAAGGCATAAGGGAAATATCGTTAAAATCAATTGCAATAAGATCTGCTTCTTTACCCACTTCAAGGCTACCAATTTTATCATTGAGCTGTAATGCTTTTGCGCCGTTTAGCGTGGCTATTTTAATTGCTTCGATAGCGGGCATGGCTTGTGGATTAAGTGATACTGCTTTTGCAATGAGTGCTGCTGTTTGCATTTCTGAAAGTAAATCAAGATCATTATTACTGCTTGCGCTATCTGTGCCCAATGCAATCGTCACGTTGTTCATTGCTAAATCATGCGTTCGACAAAAACCACTGGCTAATTTTAGATTAGATTGTGGGCAATGAATAATCGAAACATGACGCTCGTTTATCAGGTTTATTTCTTCATCGTTCAGTTGCGTCATATGTACGGCTTGTAGTCCTGGAAAAATAAAGCCTAATTGATTGAGTCTTTCAATCGGTCTTACGCCAAAGTTTTTAAGAGAATCTTCAACTTCTGTTTTTGTTTCATGTAAATGAATTTGTACTTTTAAGTTGTGTTTTTCTCTAGCCTGCAAGATTTTTTTAAATGTTTCATCGCTCACAGTATAGGGTGCATGAGGCCCTAATCCGATTTCAATCAAGGGATCATTTATATACATTTTGGTTAAGTCGATTGCTTTTGCTAAATAATCATCGGGTGTTTGTGCCCAGTTGGTTGGAAATTCCATAATAGGACAATAAAAGTGACTGCGTATGTGGCTTTTTTTGCTTATTCTTGCTGCTTCATTCGGGAAAAAATACATGTCTGCAAAACAGGTTGTACCTGAAAGCAGCATTTCTGCTATCGCGATTTCAGTGCCTTCTTCAACAAACTGAGCATTAACCCATTGCTGTTCTTTGGGCCAAATGTGATGTTGTAGCCAATCCATTAATGAAAGATCGTCTGCAATACCACGGAATAAAACCATGGCGCTATGAGTATGTGTATTAATGAATCCAGGCATTAACAAATGAGTGCTCAAATTTAACGTCTCTTTCGCTGTGAAATATTTTTTAGCTTCTTCGGTCGGTACAATGGCATGTATCTTATTATCTTTTATAGCCAGCGAGTGCTGTTCATAGATCGTTGTATATTGGGGGCAGTCTGTTTCAAGTACAGGTAAAATCCATTTTGCATGGATTAAAAAATCTACTTCAGGGTTTTGAAAAGTAGTTTGGCTCTTTGTCTTCATGGTATTGCTCTCTTGGTTGGTTAAAATTTAGCCTTATTCCTGCATGTACTTTGTTTTCAATGGATGAGAGGGGTTATAAAGTAGTAACACACAGAGTTATCCACAGTTTTTGTGGATGAATTTTGTTGTTTGTTATTATAACGGCGGAGTTTTTATCTGTAATGCTTGTCTATTTTTTTTTGACTTAATATTTTTTCTGGGAGTGTATAGTGTATATAGTGTAGGAGAGAGATTATTTACCAAGGTATCTCATCAGTTAGTTACAGTTCAAAACAATAGAGGTGTTTTATGTTTCGGATTGCTTTATTTCTTGCAACAAATTTAGCGGTATTAGCTGTGGCAAGCGTTACACTCAATTTGCTTGGCGTAGATAGATACATTTCATCGGCAGGGCTGAATTTACAGAGTTTATTGATTTATTGCGCTGTTTTTGGTTTTACAGGTTCGCTGATTTCACTGCTTATTTCTAAGCCTATGGCGAAATGGTCTACTGGGGTTCAGTTAATTAGTCAGCCGCGCAATAATAAAGAAATGTGGTTGGTGCAAACAGTTGAAATGTTGGCAAAAGAGGCAGGTATTAAAATGCCGGAGGTTGGAATTTTCCCTGCTCATGACTCTAACGCTTTTGCCACAGGTTGGAATAAAAATGCGGCGCTTGTTGCGGTGAGTGAAGGTTTATTAAGCCGTTTTAGAGAGGATGAAGTTCGAGCGGTGCTGGCGCATGAAATTGCACATGTCGCAAATGGTGATATGGTGACGCTATCTTTGGTGCAAGGTGTTGTGAATACTTTTGTGATGTTTTTTGCAAGAATTATTGGGTATGCAGTCGATACTTTTTTATTTCGGCGCGGCGAAAACGAAGGCTCTTCAGGTGTCGGGTTTGGTTATTATGCCGTTGTAATGATTGCTGAGTTATTGTTGGGTGTTTTAGCTAGCATGATTGTTATGTGGTTTTCACGTTATCGTGAGTTTCGCGCAGATGCTGGGGGAGCAGGACTTGCTGGTAAAAATAGCATGATTCAAGCTTTGTCTCGTTTGAAACAAGAGCATGAGGTTAACTCTTCTTTGCCTCAAACTTTGCAAGCTTTTGGTTTAAGAGCAGGCAATCGATCAGGTTGGATGCGTCTTTTTTCAAGTCATCCGCCACTTGATGAGCGAATTAAAGCACTGCAAGAATTAAAATAAAAAATGTTCTGTGGATAAGCCAACCCTCCTAACCCTGATTTAGGGTGTAGCAGGGTTGGTATGTTTGTTTGCTCAGCTTCATTCGCCCTTGTTCTGCAAAGGCCCGTAATAGTCTATCAAGATGGCTAATAATCGAAGGGTCGCCTGTCAGCTGATAGGGTCCATACTGCTCAATGCGTCGAATGCCCGGCTCCTTTACATTGCCAGCAACAATACCTGAAAAGAGTTTTCTTAAAGTCACCGCTGTATCAAAGATAGTTCCATTTTTATCTATTTTGAGTGCTTTCATATTTTCATGAGTAGGGTCAAAAGGTGTTTGAAAGGCCGCAGGTATTTGCATTAACCAATTAAAATAGTAAGCATCCTTTTGTTGTTTGCGAAATTCAAAAACTTCTTGAATACCTTTTTTCATTAGTCGAGCTGTTTCTTTTGCATCACCGATCACTATGCTATAGCGTTCTCTTACTGTAGGACCTAGGCAAGACACAAGAAAATCATCAATTTCCTCAAAGTACTGTCTTGAGCATTCAGGTGCTGAAAAAATTAAAGGGAAAGGAATATGTTGGTTATCAGGGTGAAGTAGAATCCCTAGTAGATAGAGTATTTCTTCTGATGTGCCAGCCCCGCCTGGGAAGACAATAATACCGTGTGCAAGCCTTACAAAAGCTTCTAGTCTTTTTTCAATGTCTGGGAGAATAACAAGTTCATTAACCATTGGATTGGGTGATTCTGCTGCAATAATGTCAGGCTCTGTTAGCCCAATATAGCGGCCTGCCGTATGTTGTTTAGCATGACCTATTGTGGCTCCTTTCATAGGCCCTTTCATAGCACCCGGTCCGCAACCTGTCCCAATATTTAAGCCTCTCAAACCTAGTTCGTAGCCTACTTTTTTAGTGTATTCATACTCTACTCTTGAAATAGAGTGTCCCCCCCAGCAGATAACAAGTTGATCTTCTGTTCCTGTGCGTAGTACTTGCGCATTTCGTAGGATATGGAAAATAGCATTAGTAACGCCTGGTCCTTCGATAAGATTAAGATCTGGATGGTGTTGAATGACTTTATGGATATACACAGCATCACGCAGTACTGAAAATAAGTGTTCTTTAATACCACGAATAAGCTGCCCATCGACAAAAGCAGTTTCAGGTGCTTGTGTCAGCGCAAGTTTAATACCGCGTGATTGTGAAATAATTTGAATATCAAAGTCACGATACGCTTCCAGGTTTTTTTTTGCATCATCTAGCTGGCTGCCCGTATTTAATACAGCTAATGCGCATTGCCTGAACATTTGATAAAGGCTTGTTTCATGAAGACCTGCCAGCTGATCTACTTCGTGCGGTGATAGAACAGACATTACTTTTTCAGGCGCAATGCTGATATAGGATACTTTGCGATGTACTTCTGCTTTGATAGGTTCAATGCAAGTGTGTTTATCATTAGATTGAGACATGTATCGTTACTCTTTACACTAAAAATTTATAATTTAACTTAAGATACTTTATATTGTAGGCTATTTAATATACATCCTGTTTAATGCAGAAGAACAGGTTAAAGTTATCCCCCTAGTTGAAAAAGGCGCGATCATATGCAAGAAATTGATTTTTATTCAAGTATTTTATCAAGAGTATCTACGCCATTATTAATTGACCCAGCGCCTTGTGAGTTAACGCTTAAAAAAGCCTTAGGGGCAGGCATTACCGCGCCAGATCATGGCAAGCTTAGACCTTGGCGATTTAAGATTTTTAAAGGAGAAGGCAGGCTTGTTTTAGGGGAGACTTTTTTAAAGGCGGCCTTGGCTAAAAACACAGCACTTTCTTTAGATCAGCAAGATAGGATGCTTAAGATGCCAATGCGTGCGCCATTAGTTTTAATGGTTTTTGCGCATTGTACTGAACACAGTAAAGTGCCTAGAAATGAACAGCTAATTGCTGTTGGCGCATGTGTTCAAAATATACAGCTTGCTTTGCATGCTTTTGGATTTGGTTGTATGTGGCGAACAGGAGAGATGGCCTACGATACTTTGGTAAAAAAAGAATTAGGCTTAACTGAGCAAGACGAGATTATCGCTTTTTTATATATAGGTACAGCTAAAGAGAGATTAGTAAGAAAAGATAGTTTGGATATATCGTCTTTTATCGTGTCATGAGTGAGATTGATTCAATTTTGCTTTTAGCAGGAATTCTCATTGTAATCATAAAACCGGGTTTTGTATTTTCAGCAAAAATAGACCCGCCATGCTGTTCAATCGCTGATTTAGCAATGGCAAGCCCCAGTCCTGTATGGTTACCTTGATTTTTACTTTCTTCCACTCGAAAGAATGAGGTAAATATCTGAGAGAGATAGCGTTCTTGTACGCCGTTTCCTTCATCTTTTACCTTAATAACATAGAATATATTTTCGCTCGAAGTTTTTTCTTCGGTTAAAAAAATGGTGATCGAGGAGGCGTTAGGTGTGTGTTCCACTGCATTATGCAAGACATGTGTTAGCGCATTTTTAATAAGATTATCGCGTGTACAGACAGTTGCTTTTTTGATCGTCGTGACGATCTCTATTTTGATATTTCTTTGATGTGCTGCAAAGCCTGCTTCCTCAGAAACTTGATCAATAATATTTAAGAGTTCTAATTTTTCTCTCAAAGGTTGGCGATTAACACCACTTATTTCTGGGATTTTTAATAATTGATCAACGAGGGCACCTAATCGTTTTCCTTCATATCCAATACGGGTTAGGGCGCGTGCCAAGGTATGATCTGCTTGTTGTTGCGCAAGCTCTACTGCAGCTTGTATTCGTGCAAGCGGTGATCTTAGTTCTCTTGAAATTTCTTTGAGTAGTTTTTGTTGTGCTTCACAAGATGCCTGTAGTTGATGTGCAAGACGATCAAAATCACGCGCTAATTGCCCAATATCATCGGTTCTTTTTTGTAAGGATTTTGGCGGTCTGACCGTAATATTGCCTTCAATAAGATGTTGTGTAATATCTTTTAATTTACGAATAGGTAGGATTAAATAGTAAGCAATTAATCCGCTAGATAGTAATGAGATAATAAATGACCATATTAAAACATTCCAAAACTCATTTGTGCGTCTTGCAAAAAAATGTGGCTGAGGCTGAGGAATAATAAGCGCTAGTATTGATACTTTTTGAGTATCAGTATTTTTTATTTGATGACCGATAATAACGCCATTTTTTTGATAGGGTTCTATAAATTCATGTTGATTCTCAAATAGGTCTTGTAATGGCTCGATCTGTATTGGCGGTGTTCGATTGAGTAAGTCTTTATATTGTTCGTTCAAGATATAAAATCTACTTGGGAATTCTTTTTCTACTGCTAATAACCAATGATTAAGCGCGCCCATGCCACCTTGTATCAGGATATTTTCTGCTGTGGCAATATGTAGTTGAATACTTGCTTTCTGCTGCGTTATTTTTTTTTCTAATACCGCAGACTCTTCATATTTGGCTGTTGCAATAATTGCCGTAAAGCACAAAGCAAGAGAGTAACTAAATATACTCAAAAAGGTTCTATTAAATAAACGTTCAAATAATATCATGGTGCTACACGCTGTTACAAAATGTTACATATTGAATTGTAGCCTAAAAAATAAATAAAAAAAATGCAGTGTATTATTTAGTGTAAGTTGCAAAGCCTATCAAAATAACACGCATCATATAATGACTATATTTTTGTTATGATAAATAAAGAAAAAACAACAAAAAGAGGCTCGCTGAAACCTTTGTTTTTATTTACTATCTACCCTTAATTTTATTTTAAGCTTTTTAAGCGTTAAAGGTTTTATAAATGTTGAATCAGTCCATGCACGGCAGAGCAACTTCTGGCGAAGCCAAAATGACGGCTAATGTTGCGAGTGTTATACAGCACTGTCTTAATCGTTATGGACTTTTAAAGCATCATTCTTGTTCTGTAACAAAGGATCAGTTGGCAGCTGTTCAGCATTGGCAGCGCGAACGTTTTCGCAAAAGTCACGAAGTATTGATTGGTGATCCACAGAAGTCTTGTGCTATTGATTTCCTTTTTTCTGAAGTTTACGGTGGTGTCGATTTATCCACTGTTGTAAGTGATATTCAGCGCGCTTACCCCCTTGCTTTGAGAGTTTTTTCTGAAAATGTAATGAGAACAGCAGCAGTTGCACTTGAGTTAAATACACTGACCGCTGAGTTAGATGAGGGATTAGCTTATATCCTTTTTGAGAAAATGAATGTTGGTGTTATTGATGCTGAGAGTTACCTTCAAGCTTTTCGCACGCTAGGGACAATAGATTTACGTATGCGCCAGTTGGCTTTAACTGAAATGTTGCTAGAGAATATTGATCGTTATATTAATAGCAAAGTTATTTTTGGTGCTTTTAAATTGGCAAAGGGGCCAGCTAGGGCCGCGGGTCTTACGCATCTATATGCTTTTATGGATAAAGGCTTTTGTGCCCTAAAATCATTAGGTTCTTCTAGTCATTTTATGAAAACGATTTTAGAGAATGAAAGAAGCTTTATTCATAATGTTTTTAATGCTATCCCAGATCCATATCAATTAATGGGAAAGGTTAGCTAGTTATCCATCATTTTGATCACAAAAGGAAGTGTAACGATACCTATCAGTGATGCAGTCATCACATCCATGCTGTAGTGCATTCTTTCTGCAAGAGCAGGGCTGTTAGAGAGCAAACATAATATCCACGCAGCACCTATAAGAAGATAGTGGCGATCATGCAGTAGCGATGTCAAAAAAAGCGCTAACAATGCACCCATGCCATAGTTTCCGGCTAGGCCAACTTTAGCAAGCATTCCTGTTTTAATGGTGGCAACAAAAATGATTGAAAAGGCAATATAAATTCCTGAAGCGCGTAATATCGATTTAGCGTCAGCCCGCATAAGTTTTCTCTGTTGGTATTTTAGTATAAGAAATCATAAGGCTTATCCTGGTAGCCTTCTAGGCAACCGCAGTTGAGGTGGAGGAGGGTATGCTTTTACTGTTTTGAGAGTAATGTTTCATAAAGCGGATTCCTTCGTTGAGGGCTTTTGTCATCGTCTTATTTTGCATATAAAGCAATAAGTGCTGGCAGTCTGGATGGTCTTCTTTCTGAAGAAAAGAGGTTACGTAGTGATGGTCAAGCGATCTTAGTTTGCGGGCAAATAAAATGGATTGACTAAAAAGAGGATCTGCTTCGCCCGCTGAAATAAACACAGGGGGTAGGCTAGAATGGGCAAATCTTAGGGGGCTTGCTAGTTCAATCATCTCACTTATTTTTTCCTGATTACCGCCCAGAAAAGCCTCGTAAAAGTGAGAAATCATTGGCAGGTTAGCAAAAATACCACGCTCAAGATCAAAAATACCAAAGTAAGAAACGATACCTTTAAGATATTCGCTGGGAATACAGTAGGGTAACTGAAAAGTATTTCTTAAATAAGGATAGGATATTGCCGTTGCATATGATGTAACGAGGTTCGCGCCTGATGTTTCACCCATAAGAAAGGTATGTTTATGGTTTCCACCAAACTCTGAGATATGCTTGGCTGCCCATTTAAGACAGTGTCCAATATCTTGGACTTGCATTGTATATAAATACTGAGGAGCAAGCCGATAATTCATATTTATAACAATAAATCCCTGTAGCGCAATATGGTGGCTAACCCAGGAGAGTAATACTTTATCGCCTCCTATCCAACTTCCTCCATGCGCAATTAAAACAACAGGTCTTGGTGATTGTGAGGGTGAAGTTGGAAATAGGATATCGCACGTTTGTAGAGGATGATCCGCGTAAGAAACATTTCTTACGATTGAAACATCGCCTGCTAATGGCGCCGTAAAGTGTTTGAAGCGAGCAATGACCTCTAATGGTTGGTAGAGTCCTTTCAAAGCATATCCCAGTAAGGGCGATAAATATCTCATGCAGCTTAACCTAAAAGAGTGGTTTTTTTCTGAATTTGTCCCTGCTTAAAGATAGCTTTAAATATGTCGTTTGCCGAGAGGATTATTGCTTTTTTTTCTTCTTATAAAATTAGATGTGCTTATTTGCGATTCTCTCTCTTTTTTAGTTAGGGCTTACGCAAATTGTCCCAAGCAAGGCGTCGCGATGAAGGCGGTATAAATCGTACGACGAAGCGCGTTACTCTCAAAATAGCGATAGCTATATAGAAAATCCATGAAAGTGAGCCACCATTTTTTTGTGGTGTAATTAATTCTGCTTCCTCCTTGTTATTACTGCTTGTAATTTGTAGGTGAGCTTCCTCAGGATGGCTAGAAATAGTATCTAGCTTCTCACTATAATAGATATTGCTAGGATATCCTTTTGGTAAGGAAAGTGCTTTTAATGAATTATTATTTGTATAGATGACTTTGCTTGAGTCAAGTAAGTATTGCTTGATATTGTTGTGAGGCATAGTGGGGTAGTTTTCAGCGATAAAGGCAATTGCACCTGAGACAAAAGCAGAAGCTTGTGAGGTTCCATTTTTAGTACCGTACTTGCCCTCGTTTATGGTGCTTAAAATATTTTCTCCTGGAGCGCTTATATTAATGTTGCTTCCATAGTTCGAGAATTTTGATCTATCTCCTTGTTCGTTGTGAGAAGAGACAGTGATAATGTTTGGTAGCCATGCTTGATAGCTGTAAGGATAGTATTCTTCCATGTCTAAATTAAGGCCTTTATTCCCACTTGCGCCGACAAATAAAATGCCCGCTTTATCATGTTCAAGAATTGCATCAGCAACTTGCTGTGCGTAACCAGTAGCGCCCCATGCATTATTAGTGGCAACAATATTAATGCCACTTTTTTTAAGTTGCACAATATAATTAAGGCATTCTACGAGACCGCTTGTATTCCCTTCTTTTTCCATAAATTTACAAGCAATAATTTTTGTGCGCCTAGCGACGCCGCAAACGCCTATTCCATTATTTTGGCTTGCTGCAATAATCCCGGCAATATGAGTGCCATGCCCATTAATATCCAAAGGATTGGTGTTATGGTTAAGTGTATCTATGCCGTGTATATCATCTATATATCCATTATTATCATTATCTATTCCATCATTTACTATTTCCCGTGGGTTAGTCCAAATCCTGCCTAATAAATCTGGATGATGATAATCAATTCCTGTATCTAGCACTGCTACAACAACTTCATTGAGCGTATCATTCTGTGGCATGTTTTCACTTTGATTGATATTTGAGAGCCAAGCTTCTGGTGCATCAATATCTGTATTATTAGCATTTAGTTTTGTTGTATTGGTTGTGTTTTCGCTGTTTTTATCCGGTAAGCCCAGAGCCCAAAGGTGAGGAAAAAATTCATCGTTAGGAATTAGTTCAGTTGGCCTATAGTTTACTGGGGTATTATTTTTTTCTTGAATCGTTACTTCAGAATGGGAGGTTTTAGATTGTTTTTTAATCGAAATTACTGGCAAGAAAATTGCGAATAATATTGGGAAAAAACTAAAAATACAAACTAAACTGACAAATGATGTATCTAATTTTTTTTTCAAAGGTTTTCTTTTTGATTTTTTGCGTACTGTTTATTTTGAGCAGTTTTTATTTGCTCTTAGGATGTTTTGTACTTTACGGAATAAAACGGATAATTTTTCAGGATATTGAAACCAGCTTGTCGTGATTTTTTTATTTAAAAACGCTATTCCTTGTTTTTGGTATATTTTTGTAGTGGTTTGTTTTCTTGGTTGTTTTCATGTCTTATGTTTTGTATACAGGATGATTTATGCTTAAGAGAAGTTCAGATGAAAAAAGAGTGGCGCCAAGGTATAGAGTGAATGCTTCTATTCGGTTTATTCGAGAGGCTGATCATTTTGATGGTGCGATGGAAGGAATTGTTATTGATTTGAATGAAGATGGCTTAAAAATGATCAGCGAAAAATCTATTGAAAGTCATCAGCCTAAAAATGTTCAGGAAAGTGAGGTGAAATTAACAATTCATTTTCCAGATGTAAAGTATGGTCAAGAAAAAGTTACATTAGCTGTTTTGCCGGTATGGTCAAAGTTTTGCTCAAGAACAGGGATGTATGAAACGGGAGGGAAATGGCGTCATTTATCTTTGCCTCAACGCTTACTTGTTAAGCACTGGCAAAAATATTGTGCCCATAAATTGGGATGATATTTGCCTTGATTGTTTTTTATTGCGGATGTTTATATGAGTGAGGATGGCTTTTTTTCAATCTTGGACGGTCAAGATGCAAAAAAAGTTGATACAGCAAAAGAAGCAGAGCTTAAAGCCCAGCAAAAGCAAAAGCGTATCAATAAACGTGCTGCCTGTAGTTGGAAAGTAAGGGTTGTGACACAAAAAAAAGAACAGCTAGCAGGGCGGGCGTGCAATATTTCTGTGGGCGGTGTATCGATAGAGCTGCCTGTTAATTTTAAAAATGCTGAACGATTATATTTTGAGATCTCAGTGGCTTATAAGGGCAAAAAAATGACGCTAAAGGCTGTGGGGGAAGTTGTTTATTCTGTATTGAGTCAGGCTGGAGGAGGGTATCAGATAGGGTTTAAGTTTATGACAGATGTTTCGCCTTATTTATCACTTATTGAGCAATATGTTGCTGACAAGGTGGAGGAGTAATTATGAGAAAAAGCAGCCAATTTTATTGAATTCTGGCTATGTTTTTTGATTTGCCAGTAGTTCTTTCTTGTTGTTTTATATCGGTTTTTGGAAACTAATCAGTCACAAAAGATTGTTTTCCCTTGTCTCGTCTTCTTACATACTACCCACCGTGTTTAAGCGATTATATTTACCTGTTTTTTAAGCTCATTTTCATATGAGGAGATTATAATGATTTATAGCGGTCAGGCCCTTTCTGCGGTAAAGGGGGAAGATGGCGTTGTTGAGCTAAAATTTGATTTGAAGAATGAGTCAGTCAATAAGTTTAATAAGCAGACATTGGTTGAGCTTGGTGAGGCTGTTCGTGCGATTGCATTAGATCAATCGGTTAAGGGTATGCTGATTACAAGCAGCAAAGACTCTTTTATTGTTGGTGCTGATATTACTGAGTTTACGAATTTATTTTCTGCTTCTGAAGACGAGATTATTAAGTGGCTGTTAGAAATTAATGCCATTTTTTCTGCTGTGGAAGATTTTCCTTTCCCTACCGTTACTGTGATTAATGGTTTAGCGTTGGGTGGTGGCCTTGAAATATGTTTAGCGACTGATTTTCGCGTCATGGCTACCAGTGCAGAAATTGGTTTGCCTGAAGTGAAGTTAGGTATATTCCCAGGATTTGGTGGAACGGTTCGTATGCCCCGGATTATTGGTGTTGATAATGCAGTAGAGTGGATTGCTGCTGGTGGACAACATAATGCTGAAAAAGCTTTGAAAGATGGTGTGGTGGATGCTGTTGTTGACTCTGCGCATCTTGTTGCTGCGGCTCGTCATCTCATTAATCAATGTATTGAAAAGAAAATTGACTACAAGGCAAAACGCCAAGAAAAACTAGAGCCTTTAAAGCTTCCTCCTATGGAAAGCATGATGGCGTTTCAAACGTGTTCTGCTGTTGTCGCTCAGCAGGCAGGGAAACATTATCCTTCTCCTCTTGCCTCTGTTCAGACTATGCAGCGTCACTCGAATATGAAGCGAGATCAGGCCATTGAAGTTGAAGCAAAAGCGTTCGCTAAAGTAGCAAAAACATCTGTGGCGCACTCTTTGATTGGTCTGTTCTTGAATGACCAAGAGTTGAAAAGGAAAGTGAGGAAGTATGAGTCTCAAGCGAAGCCTATAAATCAGGCAGCCGTTTTGGGTGCCGGCATCATGGGTGGCGGCATTGCCTATCAATCGGCCTATAAGGGCGCGCCGATTATCATGAAAGATATTTCAGATAAGCAGCTAGATGTTGGTATGGCTGAAGCGACCAAGCTACTTTCAAAGCAGGTTGAGCGTAAGAAAATGGATGCCGTTAAGATGGGTGGGATTCTCTCAAAGATTCGTCCAACTCTTAATTTTGGCGATTTTTCTTCTGTTGATATTGTTATTGAAGCGGTTGTTGAGAATGAAAAAGTTAAAAAAATAGTTTTAGCTGAAACTGAAGCAAATGTGAGAAATGATGCTATTTTGGCTTCAAATACTTCGACAATATCTATTAATGAGTTAGCGAAGGCTTTGAAGTTTCCAGAGAGATTTGCAGGCATGCATTTTTTTAACCCTGTGAATAGAATGCCTTTGGTCGAAATTATTCGTGGCGAAAAAACAACAGATCAGACCATCGCAACGATTGTTGCTTATGCTAAGAGCATGGGAAAAACCCCTGTTGTGGTTAATGATTGCCCAGGCTTTTTTGTTAATCGCGTTCTTTTTCCTTACTTTGGTGGTTTTTCGATTCTTTTGAAAGATGGCGCTGATTTTCAGGCTGTAGATAAAGTAATGGAGAAGTTTGGTTGGCCGATGGGTCCTGCTTATCTTATGGATGTTGTTGGTATAGATACGGGCGTTCATGCAGCGGCAGTCATGGCTAAGGGTTTTCCAGAAAGAATGTCTTATGATTTTAAAGATGCTTTCACTCTATTTTTTGAGCATAAAAGATTAGGCCAAAAGAATGGATCTGGTTTTTATCAGTATTCTTTAGATAAAAAAGGTAAGTCTGTTAAATTAGTCGATGAAGTTGTTTATGACTTGCTAAAAGAAGTTTGTCAGCCTGCTCAAACTTTTTCTGATGAAGATATTATTAATCGTTTGATGATTCCTATGTGTCTCGAGGTAGTGCGATGCCTAGAGGAGAATATTGTCGATAGCGTAGCTGATGCAGACATGGCTCTTATCTATGGTCTAGGTTTTCCTCCGTTCAGGGGTGGCGTCTTCCGTTATATTGATCAAATGGGTGTTAGTGCGTTTGTTGAGCTATGTGATAAGTATGCCGCTCTTGGCTCTTTATATAGGCCAACAGATAAATTGCGTGAGATGGCTAAGAATGGTCAAGCCTTTTATAGCTAAACAATTTTACTCGTTAGCGTTAGAGTTTGTCTTTAGCGCTAATGCCAGAGTTAGTTCCTGAGTTTTTTGAGAGGACGTAATAAATGAGCTTAAATCCAAGAGATGTCGTCATTATTGATGCAGTTCGTACCCCAATGGGTAAGTCCAGAGGTGGTCAGTATAGAAATGTTAGAGCAGAAAAATTATCTGCATTATTAATTGAGGCTTTAAAAGCACGTAACCCAAAATATAATCCTGCCGAAACAGAGGATGTGATTTGGGGTTGTGTTAATCAAACGAAAGAGCAAGGTCTGAATGTCGCAAGAAACATTGCCATGCTTGCTGGTTTGCCGCGATCAGTTGCAGCTCAAACAGTTAATCGTTTGTGTGGTTCCTCAATGCAGTCTCTTCATATTGCTGCTCAAAGTATTATGACCAATAATGGCGATGTTTTTATCATTGGCGGTGTTGAGCATATGGGGCATGTCGCAATGGATCATGGGATAGACCTCAACCCTGAGGCTTCTAAGTATGTAGCCAAAGCTTCTAATCTTATGGGTATGACGGCTGAAATGTTAGGTCGTATGCATGGTATAACAAGGAAGCAGCAGGATGAATTTGCTTTGCGTTCACACTTAAAGGCCTGGGAGGCAACATTAGAGGGGCGTTGGAAGTCTGAGATTGTGCCTATTGAAGGGCATGACCAAAATGGGTTTAAAACACTTTGTGAAATTGATGAAGTGATTCGATCTGATGCAAGCTATGAGGCGTTGGCTTCTCTTAAACCTGCGTTTGATCCAAAGTCAGGCAGTGTCACGGCTGGTAGTTCATCTGCTTTATCTGATGGTGCCTCTGCAATGTTGGTTATGTCAGCTGAGCGTGCAAAATCACTAGGATTGACGCCAAGAGCTAAGATTCGCGCTGTTTCTGTTGCTGGTTGTGATGCTGCTATTATGGGATATGGACCTGTTCCAGCAACACAAAAGTGCCTTAAAAGAGCTGGTTTAACCATCGATGATATTGATTTTGTAGAGCTAAATGAGGCCTTTGCTGCTCAGAGTTTGCCTGTTTTAAAGGATCTTAAGTTGCTTGATAAGATTGAGCAAAAAGTGAATTTAAATGGCGGCGCTATTGCTTTAGGCCATCCATTGGGCTGTTCTGGAGCAAGAATTATCACAACGCTTCTAAATGTCATGGAACAAAAAGATGGAAGAATAGGGTTGGCTACTATGTGTATTGGTTTAGGTCAAGGAATCGCAACGATTATTGAGCGAGTGTAGAAGTATAGTGAAAAAAAAGTTGTTTGATATTGCAAAAAATGTCGTCGATAGACGATTCAATATTGAAACACTTTTTGTTGCTGATTCAACGCCCCATGAAGTTATTTTTAAAGAGGCGCTTTTATCTGTTCGCTTTTACTCTAGCTTGTCTAGCGAGCAGATAGAATCTTCCTCGTCTTCTGCGCCTCCTAAAATACCAGTTGTATTAATTCCACCGCTGGGTGTTGCTGCCTGGATTTTTGACTTGCTTCCATCAAGAAGCCTAGTTAAATTTCTTCTCGATCGCAATTTTTGCGTGTATTTAATTGATTGGGGTGAGCCTAATAGAGCCCATGCTCACTTGAGTTTAGAAAATTATGTAATTGATTGGTTTCCAAAAGCGCTTACTTCTGTTCGTCTTCATTCGAAGCAGGCTAACCTGAGTCTGGTTGGATATTGCATGGGCGGTTTGCTCTCACTTATGTATGCCGCTTATTCTAAAGATGAATATATTAGTAATATTGTGGTTTTAGGGAGTCCGATTGATTTTCATAGTTCAGGTTCTATGGGGAAAATTTTGGCGAGGCTTAATAAGCCTCTTTCTCGTTTAAGTAAGCTGGCGCGCATATCTCTGCTTGATTTAAAGCCAGGTCTATTTCATGTTCCTGGCAAGCTATTATCTTTCTCTTTTAACCTTACTAGTCCTTTTTCAAGTATTAGAAGCCGCCTTGATTTATTGATAAAGTTAGCTGATAGAGAATATGTGGCTATGCATACCACCACTTCTAGGTGGTTCAATGAAATGCTTGATTATCCAGGGGCAATGGTTCAATCCGTTATTGTTCAGCTAGGACTTAGCAATTCACTTTCACGTGATATTTTGAAGCTTGCAGGGTCGCCTATTTTATTTTCTTCTATAAACGCACCTATTTTTGCTGTGGCAGGAATGCAGGATAAGATCGTGTCTGTAGAGGCGGTTACTCGTTTGCTAGAGATGGTATCTAGTCTTGATAAAACTTTGAAGGTTGTGCCTGGCGGCCATGCTGGGCTTTTTGCTGGGGCAAAAGCCCCTGAAACAACATGGGCTTATCTTTCAGACTGGTTAAGTCTTAGATCATAAATCACTTCTTTTCTTCTTTTGATTGTTGAAATAGTGAGGCGTAGTCCTCTTTCTCTAATTTATTCACAGCTGTACTAAAGCTTGGATCATCTAGTCCCTTAGATGCTTGTTTCCCGTGAGCTTGATAGTGCTTAATTTTTTCTTCTATTTTTGCTTTAGCAAGCCCATCATCATCTATATCTTCTTTTTGAGTCGTAGCTTCACTATTTTTTGCTCCAAAAAACTTACTAATACAAGTGTTACATTTTTTACTGAAATTTGACGTGATGAAAGCGCTAAATTTTTTACTGAAATTTGACATTCTGATGTTCCGCATGTGAGCAGTAGTTTTTTTAAGTTATTTAGTTGAGTAAGTACTTGCTGTAATCTCAGAAAACAACTATTCCAATTACCGCAAGTACAATTGAGATTCCAACTAAACTATAGACCACTAATTGATTTTGTTGTTGTTTCTGTTGAGTATTTTGTAAAACCAACTTTAGTTCTTGTCTTATTTTATTTTCTACAGATTGGATTTTTTCATTAGTATAAGAATAATTAGCCTGTAATTTTTCAATTTCTTTATGAATTAGTTCACTGGCAAGTAAGAAGACTTTTTCATTGTGCGTCTCGTTTTCGGTTTGAGCTTTTTCGCTAAGCTGCTCAAAACTGTTTTTAAGGCCAAGAATTTGAGGTTGAATGTCTTGCCGAGCTAGTAAAATATTTTTTTCTAAACTTGCTTTCAGAGCTGCTAATTCATGATTCATAAAGTTTGAGTGTTGTAATAATAATGATTCATGAATGAGTTGTTTAACTGAGGTCATGGCTTCATTACTTAACTGTCTATACTTTAGCTCTATTTTATTTTTAATATTGTCGATATCTTCTTCTATTTTGAGAATTTCACTCTGAAAATCTTCAAATTTGCTGGCTATTTTATCCTCTAAGTACAGGCGGTTTTTTTCGGCTAGTTCTAGAATAGCTTTCTCAAATATTTTTTGATCTTTGGGTTCAATTATTTGATTACTCTCAGCTTTTGCTTCGATAGGTAGTATATTTTGCGGTTTGATTGGTCTTGCTTCTTGAGTTTTACTAATTAGCATCATGATTTCTTCATATTTTGCCGGTTTAGTAATAATCTCATTAGCACCGACTTGAAGCGCTTCTTGTTTATATTCATCACCATCCTTAGATGTGCACATAATGATAGGTATTTGAGACCATCCAGATTTAGATCTTAATCTTTTTGTAACTTCAAACCCATCTATATCAGGCATATAGTGATCCATAAAAATAATATCTGGCAGGTATTCTAGCCGTTCCAAAAGCAATAATGCTTCTTGGCCAGAAGCTGCTTCTTCTGTCATTACTGATAGTTTTTCTAACATTTTTTTTAACGAGAATCGCGCAGAGCGAGAGTCGTCAACAATAAGAGCCTTAAGCATATTTTTTTACGGTGTATTGGTTTTTTTATCATCTTCCCCAAAAAGTATAGACGTTGTATCCGAGGGGTGACTGAAAGACTCTGTAAATAGATTTTGAGCAGAATGAGTGCTTATTTGTTGTATTTTATCTATAGACGCACTTTGAGTTAATAAAAACAGGATACGTTTAATATTTTCTTTATTGTTATCGGTGTGATCTAGTCTCTCTTTTAGCTTGGCTAGCTTAAGTTCTAAAGTGTAAATTTCATTTTGAAGATGAGTTGATTCCTTTTCTGCTGAGGATAGTTTTTCGCGTGCTTCGATTATAACCTTGCCTAAATCGACACCTACTGTTTGTAATGTTTGCTTGATCAGTGATGTGGCTATTGTGACGTCAACTGGTGGGAGTGAGTTAAATAATTCTAGTGCCTTTTCAATTGTAAATAAGCTGCCTTGTCGTCGATCAATAAGTGGTTTTTCTGTGATCGTATGATTTAATGAGGATTGATCATTAATTTTAGATGAAGAGAAAGGTGAACCGCTTGTTTCCTTTTTTGTTTTCAATAAGTTGGGTTCTTTTTGATCCGCCTTAGCCTGTGTAGAGACGCTAGGTTGTTGAGTGGTTTTATTTGCTGGTAGCATAGATGTTTCTTTTGACGTGTCAGCTAGTTCAAATAAAAACTCAGTAGGATTTTTTTGTTCATTATTGGTTTTTTTTGAGAAAATGCTCATGAATCACCTTATACAAAGTAAGAAAAAAATATTTTCCTGCATAGTTACAGCGTAACACTTGGCAGATTTTTGGGGGATATTTTAAGTGTTTTTTACTGCATTTTTGAGCGCATTACCTAAAAGCATTAGGCCTGCAATACCGAATAGTCCGCCTAAAATGCTCGCTATTGCTAGCTTAGTTTGTAATAGAATAAATGATGCGAATATTCCACCTGTTAGCAAAATGCTGCCTACCACTGTTTCTGCAATTAGTTGAAACCTTACCCGTCCTTGGCTTATTTGTTTTGAGTCTTGTGTGGATGATGTTGATTTGTGATGAGAGATATGTTTTGGTATTGCCGCGTTATATGTATGAGCTATTTTAGGTTCAAGGGGTAAAATATCAGTAAAGACGTTATTTTTTTTCGTTAAGTTAATTGATTCTATTGGATTTGTAGGCACATTATTTTTTATGCTCTCAGGGAGTTTATCTTTTAATAAGTCGGGATGACTTTTAAGCCTGTTATAGGCTGTAATGCTACTAGGTGCTTTTTCGATGGGGTTAATTTCAACAGAAGAAAAAATAGCATTAAAGCTTAAGCTTTGATCTTTTCCCTCCACATAATGGGTTTTTTCAGCTTTTTTTGGTTTTTTAGCTTTTGTTTCTTTTGATTTTTCAATTATCGGCGTTGATTCTGTTGGTGTAGGCGCAGATACAGCTTTTATTTCCGGTGTATTATTTTTTATGCGTAAAGTTTCTTCTGGTTGCTGATCAAATTTAAATAAGTTTCTTGGGTGAGAACTAAGGTAGTTGATGAGTTCTTTGCTGCCTTTTCGTTGAGCAATCAGTATCTCGTACGCATTAATAGGTAAAACAAGAATGAATTCAATTGCTTCCTCTTCCTTTGTTGTATACGTGTAAGGAAATCCGTCAATCAATACTTTTATTGATGTTAGCAATATGCCTTCCCATTTTGCTTTTCTAAAAGTCTCGTCATAAATTTGCTCAAAAAAACCATAAGTAATAGCATCGCTTGTCTCACTTTTTGCGCTTAGTCCGGCTAAAACTTTAGCAAAGATAGGCGTTGCTTTATCAGTAATCGTAATAAAAACTTTATTAGATAAAGTGGGAAGGCTAACGAGCATCTGAGCAGTATGCTCTAATGATTCTATTTTAGTTGATACGATAATTTGACTCTCAGAGATAGCGCCTTGAGTTTGAAAAGATTGCACTGTTGCTTTAGTAGATATGGGGGCGTGCTGGTGAATAAAAGAAAAAATCTCTATCTGGCTGGCATCCAGAGTGGCTTTCGTCATACTTATAACTCGATATTCTTTCTGTAATGAAAATACATAAGTGGATGGTGGAAGCGCTGGTGTAATAATTGTGTGTATTGTGTCATTTGTTCTCGTCTTTTTCTAGCCTGGGTTATTGCCGGTGTTTATCTTTTTATTGTAGAGCATGGCTTTTTAGTTGTTTCTTTATTCTTTATGTGATTAAAAGTAATTTTTTAAGCTATTTTTTGCATGATAGCGTAATTGTTATGATGGTTTAAATATACGGTTTAGTGTTTCTTGGAGTTTATTTTGTAAGTCCTCTCTTTTTTCTACGAGCTTATTATATTTTTCTGAGTAAAAATGGTAAGTATTTCTCCCTTTTTCTTTTGCTCTATATCTTGCAATATCTGCTTGTTTAATTAGATCAAGAGAATCGATCATTAGTGCGTGATCTTCTAATACAGCTATACCTATAGAAGTTGATATATATAAAGATTGCGTATTAAAAAAAATAGGGTCTTCAAGGCTTAGTTTTAATTCTTGTAAAATATTAAGAATATATTGTGCATCAGATAAGCCTTCTAATATTAAAATAAATTCATCGCTACCAAATCTGGATACGGTATCTTGGCGGCGTACGCAATCGATTAGTCGGCTGGCTGTTTCTTTTAAAATGACATCGCCAGCTTGATAACCAATTGATTCGTTGATATTTCTAAAGTTATCAATGTCAATAAAAAGAACGGCAATTTTAAGGTTGCTTCTTTCTGATCGAAGAATGGCTTGAGATAGTCGATCTAGCAAAAGATGCCTGTTGGCTACGCCTGTTAGTTCGTCATGCTGTAAAAGCTGCATGATTTTTTCTTTGCTTTTTTTATAATAAAGATTGTAGCGTAGTGCGCGCATAATTAAGTCTTCAGGCCATTCTTGTTTAATAAGAAAGTCAGTTGCCCCTCTGTCTAAGCACTGCTTAGACAATTCTTGGTTTTCATTATCTAACAAACATAGAATACTTACAGAGGGCGCTTCTAGCATAAGGGTATCTAATTCATAAAATAGATGCTTAGCGCTTTCATCCATATCAAGAAAGATAAGATCAAATAGTGTGCTAGAGGTTTGTTGTTTCGCTGTTTCAATATCATTAACTTCAATAATATGAAATTTAAGTGAGTCGATTTTTTTAAAGGTATTTCGTATAAGTGCTGTAAGTTGCTCGCTATGACTTAAAATTAATATTTTAATAAAATAAGTGTGATTCATGTGTTTAGGTTCTTTTAAAATAGTTGATTAAGAAATAAACAGAAAAAACAAGTGAGGCATTCATAAGCAGAACTAGGTGGTATTTTATGTATTGATTAAAGTATAGGTTGGTTAATAATCGAGCTGTAAAAAGAGTTTCTTTTTTGCATTGCTCGTTATTTTTTTTCTTCTCAAGCATAAGAATACATTCTTGATTAAAGTCTGCATCATGGCAAACATTGATTAATACACGTTTTAAACACTGCTGTATGTTATGTAGTAAATTTTCTGAGTAGGCATGACTGAGTAGATTATTTTTTAATCTTTGATGCATTTTACGCCCGCTTTTTTCTAAAATGTATTGTATTTTAAGACTGTTTTGATTTAAAACATCATTAATAATACTTTCTAATGATATATTTTGTCGTAGTAAAATAGAAGAAAAGCCATTATTTTTTTTTAGCCTTTTATCTTTTATATAATAGGCGCCAAAATACATGCTAGACAGCGCAATACTCAATGCAACGCTTAAAATAATAGCAATTGTTCCCTGGTTAAAGAATAACGTTATCATAGGAAAAAAGCTTAAGCTCAAAATATGAGAGGGTTGTTTGTTTGTTATGCTAAGGTTGGATATTAGTTGAGAAAATACTTTTTGAGCAAAATAATTATTTTGTGATTGGGTTTTTGCTGTCAGTCTTTGGTAGTTAATGTGTTGTTCTGGAAAGCGAGTGATTTCATCAATTAAACTTTCTAGAAAAATTTCTGCTTCTTTTTTAAATAAGTAATATGTTCTATTTTTAACGATTAAAGACACATTGCTCCAACCTGTATAATCTACTTCGTTCATAATTGCATCTAGCTCTTCTTCAAAAATAGATAAAGCGCTATTTTTTAGCTTAAAAAATACTCTTTCCGGTTGAAGCATTTCCCATAAAGCAGCAGTTGAAAAAATCACTTCAAGATAGCTGTTTAAAATATGGCCAATATAGGCCAAAAAAACTTTTTGCGCATTTCCAATTAAAAAGTGTACTTGCTGAAGTCTGTCAACGTAAAAAAGAGGAGATGAAAAATAAGGAAGTAATTTAAACCCTAGCCAAATAGGAAAGGGGGCAAGTAGTAGGCAAAGAAAAAGTGCCATTTATATTTCGTCCCTAGCATAGATACAATATATTGCGTGGTTCCATTCCTCAGCAAAAATAGGATATTGTTATGAAATAAACAAGTTTTGTATTAGTCCTGCAAGCATACCTAAAGTAGCACTGATGATAACTAAAACCCATTGGTTTTCTTGGAAGACAGGGCGTAATACATCTTGAAATTCTTCAGGTGAGAGTTTTTGGATTCGTTTATTTAGCATTGCTTCTAGTGCGCAGGTATGGGCTATGTTAAATTTTTTACTTTTGAATGATTCGGATATGAGGTGAATAAACTCTAGCTCGATACTTTTTTTCAAGTCAGCATATCCATTTTCACCGAGCGCAACTTGAGAGGCTATTTTAATAATAGGTCCTTCTATAAGTGGTTTAAGATGTTGCGTGATAATTCTTTTCGCAGTATGGGAGTGTGATCCAGCTAGGATAGCTTGCATGATTTTGTCAATCGAAAGGATATCTTGGGCGATCAGGCGGCAGAAAACCAATGATGCTTCCTTCTGCCTTTTAAGGAGTAGCCCTTGATAATGATAGCGGCCTAATTTAATGGGGTGTAGTGGTCTAAAAATACAGTTTATAGCAAGGAAAGGCGTGAGAATGCCAATAATAAAACCGCAAGCTAACAAGATCCAATGTTCTGGAAAGTAAATCCAGATGATCATTTCGATTAAGCCTAAAGAAAAGCCAAAATATAGCCCTGACAAGGCGAAAAATCGTAGCTCTTTATGACCTACCTCCATGAATATTTTGTTCAGATTTTTTTTTTCTTTGAGTATTTGATTTGTTATCACCTCTTTTAAATCAATTAAATCTTCGATACGTTGAGCTATATCAATAATCATATTTCGTGATAGCTCAGGTAGTACATGTTGTATATGGCCATATATTTTTTCTTTAGCGCTTCTGGGTAAGTTTTCCCAGAAAATAGCATTATTTTCTAGCATGATTTTATTGATATAGTGTTCTATATTATCTTGAAAAAAAATATTAACTTGATTGGATATTTGATCAATTTCTATTGGCAGAAAAAACGCTTTGAGCGATCCAAGTTTTGATATGATGTTATCAGCCATCATTCCTGATATTTTTTCGGCTTTTGCAGGAATAATGCCTTGCCAGCCGAAGAAAGGACGAATCCCAATAAATTTAATAGGATAAAAAGTTATTTTGATGGTAAGCCAGTTTATTAGCCATCCTATTATTGCTGTAATGATAGGTATGCTAATCATATTGGTCGGTTTTTGTCCTGAGAAGGCATTCATTATGGGGGGAATGAACGAGTAA
The DNA here is from genome assembly GCA_945860125.1 of Klebsiella pneumoniae. Lineage (GTDB taxonomy): Bacteria > Pseudomonadota > Gammaproteobacteria > Pseudomonadales > CAMAPQ01 > CAMAPQ01. The sequence goes on along the minus strand of CAMAPQ010000016.1, from coordinate 7,935 downwards.
GTTAAAGAGTTAATCCATTCAAGTACCATCATTGTCAATTTCATCCATGAATTTTTTTCTAAAACAAAAATAAAGGTTATGATTTCCTGGTTATTGGATACGATCCTCATCACGATACTATGTAAGCATTATATCGTTTTTTTTATTTTTCTATGTGGTAAAAAACAAATACTTCACAGAGTCGTAATCTTATAGATACAATGGTTCTTTTTGGGTGGCTAAGGATATGCTTGCTGTAAATCAAAGCGCGGCTGTTTGGCAGATTTGGGTTCTAGGACTCATTGAGTTGCTTATTAATAAAGCGCTGGAGTCTGATTTACAAGCGGCACAGCTTATTCATCCGTATATTGGTAGAGTTGTTCGAATTAAAACAGAAGATCCTCACTGCGTGATTTTTGTGATACTTGCTCAATCGGGTATTCAGCTTTACCACCAATTTGATGGGGGTGTTGATGTTCGTGCTGAAGTATCTGCAAAATTGCTTGCAGGCTTTTTGTTGGGGGCTGAAACGAAAGAAACGATATTAAGCCATATTCAAGTAATTGGTGATTTTGAGGTTGTTCAAAAGTTTTTTTTTCTGCTTGATCGTCTTCAATTATCAAAGAGTCTTGTTGGTATTTTGCAAGAATTTTTTCCTCGGCAGTATAAAAAGAATGACATGATTAAAGCGTTAATTGCCAATGATGTATCTTTGTTAGAAACGATTCATGCTTTGCCAGAATGGTTTGGTGTCGTCTCAAAAGAGATGCAGTTATCCCGTAAAACCCAAGAGATGTTTGTTGATACTCTGCAAGAGGTAAAGCAGTTATTACATCAACAGAAAAAAAAGAAGGTAAAAATCAGGCTTTTGGGTGTTTTTTTGCTAATATTTTCAGTAGTTTTTATGGTGGCTGAGCTTAGTCAGTGGAAGTTACTTATTTCTCAGGCAACTGTTTTTTTGTTTTCTCTAGGATGGTTGTTGCTGCTGCTGTAACGGCATGTATCTTCTGCAGCAGAGGTTTAAAACTTAAATAATGAATCGTTTTTTAGAGGCTTTTTTATGCGCAGAGTTATTTTTAATCAGAAAGGTGGTGTGGGTAAATCAAGCATTACAGCAAATTTAGCTGCGATTAGTGCTGAAAAAGGGCTTAAGACCCTAGTGGTTGACTTAGATTCTCAGTGTAACTCTACCTATTACCTTTTAGGTAGAGAAGATAAAGGTTCGCAGGTCACTATAGGAGACTTTTTTGAGCAAAGTTTATCTTTTAAACTGCTGTCGCAAAAGCCCCGTTCTTTTGTTCGCAGCACACAGTATGAAAATTTAGATATGATTGCCGGCAGTGTGGCCTTAGGTAAGTTACAAGCTCAGTTAGAGTCTAAACATAAGATACTAAAATTAAGAGATCTTCTGAAATCGTTAGATGATTATGATGCTGTTTATATTGATACTCCACCTGCGTATAATTTTTATACATTATCTGCACTGATTGCTGCAAATGCCTGTTTAATTCCTTTCGACTGTGATGAATTTTCTCGCCGAGCTTTATACTCTTTAATGGAAAATGTTGAAGAGGCAAGGGCAGATCATAATCCTCGCCTAACGATAGAAGGCATTATTGTTAATCAGTTTCAGCCAAGGGCAACATTTCCTCAGCGAGTGGTGGAGGAGTTGAGAAGTGAGGGCTTGCCAATACTGAATACTTTGTTGTCTTTTTCAGTAAAAATGCGTGAATCGCATGACTTAGGAAAGCCGCTTATTCACTGTGCGCCAAAACATAAGTTAACACATGAGTTTATTGCGCTTTTTAATGAGCTGCACCCTCAGATGGCTTCTATTGTTTCTGCGCAGCATGAGAGTGAGGAAGACTCAAATGAACCTGATCTTATTGAAAATTAGTCGATTATTCAGTTTCTATTCAGCCTAATTTTTTACACTTTGTCTTAAGAGCTTACTCCTGCTGATTGCTTGATGAGGCTGGGCTTGAGCTTTTCTGTCATCGTTTAATTTGAGGTGTAATGGTTATGAAAAATAAGGTCGTCATAAATACAGGGCTGACTACTGTTATTAGGGGTGTTTTGCTGAGCAGCTTATTTGCGACAAGCATTGCTTTTGCTGGTGAGCGTCATGGGTATGGGCATCATGATAATGCTCATCATGGTAATGCTCATCATGGTAATGGTCATCATGGTAATGGTCATCATGGTAATGGTCATCATAAGCATCATGCACCGCATTACTACGAGCCTTATGGGTATCAACCTCCTAGGTATCGTCCTGAATACATTCGTTATGACTACGCTCACGTTGAAAGAGTGGATCCTATCGTAGCAGTAAGGCGTACTTCAAGGCCTCGCCAGAATTGTTGGACAGAACAAGTTGCTCACCAAAGTGGTGGATATCCTGCTTCCCATACAGGAACTGTTTTGGGTGGTTTAGTTGGTGCGGCGGTCGGTAATAGTGTTGGTCATCATTCGTCGAATAAACAAGTAGGTGCTGTAGCAGGCGCTATTTTAGGCTCATCGATTGGTTATGATTTGTCTCGCCATAATGGTTCTGCTTCTCATGTTTATTATACAAATGAGAGACAATGTGAGGTTTCTCATGGCTATGATGATCGTGAGGAAGTAACAGGGTATCGTGTGATATATCGTTATAAGGGGGTCCGGCATTCAACACAGACTGATTATCATCCTGGTCGCAGAATTAAAATCAGGGTGTCTGAAACACCTTATTTATGATCAGGTACTTTAATTTGACTGTGAGTTTTTATAAAGAAGAGCTTTAAAAATATGAAAATTCTCGTCGTTGAGGATGACGCTTTATTAAGAGAAAATCTTCAAAAGGCATTAGAAAAAGAAAACTTTGCGATAGATTGTGTAATAGATGGAGAGCAAGCGCTTTTTCAAGCTCAAAATTATGATTACGATTTAATCGTGCTTGATATTGGCTTGCCAAAAATAACAGGCATTGATGTTATAAAACGCTTAAGACTAGGAGGCAGTATTGTGCCTATTCTTTTATTAACGGCAAGAGGTCACTGGCAAGATAAAGTGGAAGGGCTGGAGGCCGGCGCGGATGATTATCTTGTTAAACCTTTTCATATTAAAGAATTAACTGCGAGAATAAATGTGCTGATTCGTAGGGCTCATGGCAGTGCAACGCCTATTATCGAGGCTGGTCAAATTGTAATAAATACAGCAACACAGGCTGTGTTTATTAATAAAGTAGAGGTTGATTTAACTGCTTATGAATATAAGGTGCTTGTTTATCTTATGCAGCATCCTGGTAAAGTGATTTCAAAAACTGAATTGACTGAGCATCTTTATGAGCAAGATTTTGATCGGGATTCAAATGTTATTGAGGTTTTTGTCGGAAGATTAAGAAAGAAAATTGATCCTGATCAGTCTGTTCAGCCTATTGAAACATTAAAAAATCGCGGTTATCGTTTCACTTTAACTCGAAAGTAAGGAAATAAATATGGCGGCTGATTTTGTAACCTGTGATTTATATGATGCGCATATGGATAAAGTATCTGTAGCAGAGCCTATTTTTCGTAATATGGGTGGTGTGGTCTGTTTTTCGGGAAAAATTGTAACCATTAAATGCCATGAAGATAATTCACTCGTAAAAGAGCAGGTTGGTTTGCCGGGTGAAAAAAGAATATTAGTTGTCGATGGCGGCGGTTCGTTACGTTGTGCGTTACTAGGTGATCAGTTAGCGTTTAGTGCGGTTGAAAATGGTTGGGCTGGCGTTATCATTTTTGGTTGTATTCGTGATATTGATGAGATTGCTAAAATGCCGTTAGGTGTACAAGCTTTAGCTGTTCATCCTAGAAAAAGCGTGAGACAAGGACATGGGAATCTTAACTTGCCTATTACTTTTGCGGGCATAACCTTTAAGCCAGGTGCTTATGTTTATGCCGATAATAATGGTCTATTAGTTTCAGATGATTGTTTGTTATAAAAATGACTTATTTCTTTTTTCCCACCAGTTAGAAGCTGTTTGTGTTGCTTGCTCTTGGTGCCATGTCGGATAAATAAGTTTTAAAGCTATGCTGAGTGTTCCAACCGTGGCAAGTTCAGCATAGTGATTCTCTTGTTTGCCTTGCCATACAGCAGTAAAATCACTGATAGATAGTTGTTCTGCTGCCATAGCGCGTTCAGCTAGCATTCTTGGCCATGTTTCATCTTTAAATACGCCATTAATGACTTGTTGAACGAGCGTATCTGCCGCAGGATTTCTTTCGCATTCGCCGCCTTCTCCTTTAATTACGGCTATACGTTTAAAGCCTAATTGTCTGCATGCTTCCTGATGAACAGGGCGGTAATTCGGGTGAAAGATACCTTGCATACTGTACTGCGCATTGAGTGGATTAATCAGCCGTGCGAGTGTATGAACGGGAGAACGTAATCCTAAAATATTTCTTAATTGAATAATATGGCTAAGGGGTGGGCATAGATGTTCTAGGGGGAAATAGCAAAAATGCGTAGAAGCAAGATGTTTTGGCACTTCTTCCCAGCTATAGGCAATGGGTAGATTGAGTGCTTTGAAAAGGTCTTGTGTATATAAACGATTAAAAGTATGCCCACTTTCACCATGTAATAAAACGCTGTAGCCATTTTCAACGAGTAAAAAAATACTGAAAAGAAACCAAGGCAATTGTTTTTTTTTGCCAGCATAACTTGACCAGTCAAAATCACAAGTAGTCGGGGTAAGTGTATCGATACGCGTGGCTAGCATGTGCTTAGTCGCTTTGACAAAGCCTGTTAACTCTTCAGCGCTTTCTTCTTTTACCCTTAAAAGCATTAAAAATGCACCTAGCTGAACATCTAATACCTCGCCATTAAGAATAAGCGTGAAAGCATCAAAGGCTTCATCGAGTGTGAGTGATCGAGAGCCTTTTTGCCCCTTGCCTAAAATACGTACATATTGTGCAAAGGGGTGTTCAAAATTTTTATAACAATTTTTTTCAGTCATATGCATTCGCTCATTGTTTCTCGCAGATCATGCTAGCTTGTATTGAAGATATTTTTATATTTTGATTCAAAAACAGTGAGAAGGTTTAGGTAAGCCTGCAATTTTAGCGAGTATTTTAATCGGTTGACTTGAAAATAGCCCCATTAAATAAGGGCTACTTCCTTTGGTTTCGCCTAATTCTAAATATATTTTTTTAATTAAGATACGCATAACTGGAATAATTTGATAGCTGCTATAAAAATTGCGTATCAGTAAAATAATTTCCCAGTGTGCCTCGCTGAGCGTTATATTCTCTTTTTCAGCTATAGCTATAGCTATAGAGTGGTTCCACTCAAATATATTTTTAAGATAGCCTTCTTTATCAATCGCATATTCTTTTTCATCAACCTTAAGTATACTCATTAATTAAAACCAGCTGATAATAGGCTTAGAAAGAGTGGTAAGCGTTATAAAATCTTCCCATGAAATTATTTTAATATGTTCGTGGCGCGGTAAATCAGAGATGCCGCAAGCATGTATGTCAGCATCTAGGGCATATATTTGTAGGTGACTAGTATCCTTTTCATTTAAGGCTGCGCATGTTTTTAAAATGCTATATACGCCATTTTCAAGCAGTAAAAGTCCGTGATTTTTCTCGGCGACTGCTAAGGCGCAGACTAAGGCAGAGTGTGTAAAAGGTGATTTAAAAACAAGGTGTAGAGGATGAAGTATTGTCATGGTGAATTAATTAGTCTGTAAAAATAAAATCTTGAATTTTAATCAGTTCGGGAATTTGTATCGATGAAATTAATTCGGCGGGTAAAATACAGTCTGTTAATGTCATCCCTCTTTGTGCTAAAGCTTGGTCATGTATTAAACAGTTTGTAATATCATAAAGTGGTAAAGCTGCAAAAGTTTTGCTGACATTTTTCATTTGTTGATCTTGTTGTTCTTTTTTTAAAGTAAACACCCCATCTTCTATCCAAAGCACGCTAACAGACTGTTCAAAAGTGCCGCATACCAGCAGTAGATCAATAGTTTCCTTCGTGAGTGAGGAAGCGTAGGGTGCCTTTCTAAAAATAAATAATACTTTTTTCTTAAGATTTCCCATTAATTTTTTAACCCCCAAAAGTCATAACACGATCTGATTGTGCGCATACTGAAACAAAGTAACCAAGGCCGCCTAGTTGATAGCCAGGTTTTAAGTTTTCAGCAGGACTAGGTTCAAGCATGATTGCCTGTTCTTTATTCAGTACCCCTCGCGCTATTGCAGAAGAACTGCAAGCAATTAATTCGAAGTGGTATTTTTGCGCAAGATCTAACCACTTTTGCGAATAGATAATCTCATCTCGTGGAAGAGTGGGAAGCGTACTGGCTAAGCTAACGGCATGATGAGTAAGAAAGACGCAGCTAATCTCATGACCCATTTTAAGCAGTGTTTCTGCAAAGTGGTAAGCTGTGCGTGAAGACGGGTGATTGATGGTGTCGTGACGAAGTAGTAAAGCGTATTTCATATTTGATCGCGTGGTAAAAAAAGAAAGCCACCTGTGAGAGTGGCTTTTAGCGTAATTGTTTTAATATAAATTCATCTTAGTCATCACTATTCCATATGCCAAGCAGCTGAAGAATGGTCGTGAAAAGATTATAAAAACTTAAGTATAAACTGACAGTTGCAAGAATATAGTTGGTCTCACCACCACGAACAATTCTCTGTGTATCAAAAAGAATTAATCCGCTCATAATGAAAGCGCTCATGCAAAGTAACGCTAAATGTAACGCAGGAATTTGCATAAACATATTAGCCAAACCACCTATTACGAGAATAATTAATCCCATAAAAAGAAAGTTTTGCATGAATGAAAAATCTCTTTTTGATGTCATTGCAATGGCCGATAGACCGATAAAAATAACAGAAGTTAAGCCAAGTGCTTCAGCAACCAAGATACCGCCACCTGGTATTTTGGTGTAATGGCCAACAAGCGGGGAAAGAGAGGCGCCCATAATAGCTGTAAATGCAAAGGTAAGGTAAAGTCCAGCTGCTGTATTTGCTTTTTTATTTATAACAAAAAGCAAAGCAAAGCTGACAAGAAGGAGCGGTAAGCCAATCCACGATGGAACATTAAGGGCTATACCTGCCCAGCAGGTTGCTGCGCTAACAGCGATTGTCATTGCAAGCAGCAGATAAGTATTTTTAAGTACTTTATTTGTAGATATAGCACCACTATAGTCCGACTGATTCAGTCTATTGCTAATTAGGATGGGATCTTTCATCTTTTATTCCTTTTGGGTTGGTCGGATTAAATTAATATGCTTTTTTAGAGTCGCTAGTACTAATAAGAATGATTAACTTTATTAAAGGGCTAACTAAGATTGTAATCTACTTAAGAATTTTTTGTTGTGCAAGTTGTTCTATTTGCAGGCATTATAATATCTTTGTGTGATGTTTAGACTCTCATTTTTTGAAATCATTGATTTTCTTAAACAAACAGCTAAATTATGATTGACTCAATATTTTTTTTGGGTATGATTGTCGCCAACCGGAGAGGTGGCTGAGCGGTTGAAAGCACCGGTCTTGAAAACCGGCGAGGGTGTGAGCCCTCCGTGGGTTCGAATCCCACCCCCTCCGCCAAATATGCTGTATTTATAGGTTTAAAATCATTTTAATAAAAAAACCCACCTACAAACCCACCTAAAAAAAAGTGATAAACAGTATTTTTTCTAATGCTTTTTTAGAACTAATTTTATGTTTTTAGTCACAAAAAAATAACGTCAATAACGTAAAAACAAAACTGTATCAGGTAAAAACACCTAATAGCCACTATAAATATTCAATCAATATTTAATATCCAGCCGACATTCCGCATAGTGGCAAAATTTTTTGTGAGTATTATCATTTTGTTTATTTTTTTGATCTATTTTTCATGATTCAGAACTTATTTTGATGGATTTATCAGCTCCGCTTTAAATGACAGAGTGTCATAGAGAATCTCCGTGATCAT